>DATDGH010000858.1:0-11413 GCA_036522215.1 Candidatus Angelobacter sp.
GGGTCACGTATTGATAGATGATCTTATGAAGCAGGATGATGAATTTCACAAGGTTGGTGTAAGCCTGCTGCCAGAAAGGTTCTTTGCCCCTGCCGAAAAGATTGGTCAGCAGGGAGGCAATCCCATAGGCCAAGGAATAGGCGTCCAGATCGTTATATAAAGGATTGTAGCGATAATCGGAATCCAGAGAGATTTCGATGTAATCCTTTTCCCGCTCGTACTTGGTCATGATGTCGTGAACTTGCCTGGAGAAGTCACCCTTGACTTCGAGGACAAGGCCTCCTATGCGCCGCTTGTCATCACGATATTTGAAAGCGATGAGCTGCTCGGCGGCAGGCCGCATTCCGGCGCTGGTCTTCCCGGTTCCAACGGAACCAATGAAGATTGTTCCGGTGAACAATGCCCGCTCTCCCAGGCTGAGCCAGCGAGGGCTCTCGCTGGGAATGAATTTGGTCGGATGATGGAGTTCCCCGGCAATCAAATGGAGATTCGTCCGGGTGGCTGGATCGGGATAAGGGGGAAGGGGAACGGGCCGGGTTTTCTTTCCATGTCGATAGGCAAAGATGTAGATGCCCGAGAAGAGAGACGAATAAATAATGTAGGGCGTGGTAAACATCATCAGGGCACAGGTCCAGTGGATTCCGTTGTAGACGATAGGGTCTTTGAGGGCGATCAACTGGAGATAGAGGTTTTCGGCGGGAAAAGGATAGCGGAGAAACAAGACGGTCCACGTTCCCGCCGCCAGGATGAAACTGAGGAATGATTTTGAATTAAGAGTGCGTTCTAACATGATTACGAGTTCCTTTTGCCTTCTGCTGTTTCGGTTTTGGTGGTAGCTGGTTTGGAGCTGGGTGTGGCTGGCTTTTCGTTGGCAAGCTGCCGCTTCTTCTGCTCGACCCAAGGCCCGAAGTCAGAGTCAGCCTTGAAGAGCATCTTCAGGGCGCCCACGATGACCGGGTCAGGCTTCTTGTTGTGAGAGAACTCACAGTAGAACGTGAGCAACTGTCTTGTATCGGAATCAAGTTCAAACTTGATGAACGAGTTCTTTCCTTGTGGCTTGCTTTCGATCAATGGCATATCCATTCTCCTTGAATGAAGTTGGGTGCTGGCCCGGAGTGCCCGCGAGCGTCAGCGAAGCCCGAAGGGGCCGATGCCTGCGGCAGAGGCCGGGCGCTCCGGGCCAGCAGCCTCTTTGTCTGGTGGTCTGTTGCTGGTGCTTGGGCTTTGGAACTAGCTGAAAACAAACCTCTGCCGTTCCCCTGGCAGTGAACCGTGAGGTGAACCGCCGGTGAACGTCCAGTTCGGGGCTTGGCAAGGCTATGAGTCATACATTGAGCAGGTATGTCTCGAACGTCCCGCAGTCTCGCGCGATGTTCGTAGATTCTGAAATTTGGGTTGAGGCTGATGGCTCAGCTTTGAGCCAGCTCTGATAACGTTGCTCATAGTCGGGGCCGGCAAAGCGGTTCTCGGCTTGATTCAGGATGGCGAAATCTTTGGCGGAAAGTTTGTCGAGTGCCTTTGCTTCCCAAAGTTTTCTGAGCCGGAAGTACTGGAGCAACCGTGGGTTGTAGACCTGGGCCTTTCCTGTAAGGACGGCACGAAATTGCATTTCAGCCCGGTCAAAATTTTTAATCAAGCTGGCAACGTAGGTGAATCGGTAGTGACCATCTAAGGCTTTCAGCAGTGGCTTGTACCATTCGAGGTGGGCTGGGAAGCTGGTTGGACTTTCATATTCATTCTCAAAATATGTGAAGACCGGCATCGGGCCTGAGCCGTTGTCAGCCCCGTCCAAAAACAAGGGCGCCTTGTCCACGAAATAACGAAGGGTCTGCCGTGGTCCGTGTTGGGCGTCGTAGCTCCTGACTGGGAGGAGGTCCCGGCTGATGTTCTTTTGGTCGGTAAAAAACTGAACCTTGTCCGCTTCTTCTTCGAGATAATCCTCGTTGAAGTTATCAAGGACGAAGTCGAGGATTGTCAGCTTCTGAATGGCCTTGGCGGGGCGGGCTTCTTTGCGGTGAGAAGAATTTTCTTTATCAATAGCTGCATAGATCGGGCGGGCGCAAAGATGATAGCGGCAATAGTTATTCTGTCGGAAAGGAATTTCGCGAACGTGGCCGCTGGCGATGGCCCTCTTGGTAAAGTCATCATCGGCTTTGCCTCGTGCGGTCTGGGTGAACTGATTGAACTGCCGTCTCAGGAAGTTTCCTGAGAAGGTGGCCACAACGTAAAGAAACTGGCTTTCTCTTTGGGTGTAACCGAGTTTCATGAGTGCGAGTACTGCTTGTTCAGGTATGTTCATAACGAGATAAGTCCTCCAATCAAATCCGGTCCATAAGGTTTGCGCCCGCGCCCGCTCGGGTCGTTGCCGTAGAGCTGAAATCCAGCCGCACGTTTTTCGGCCATGCCAGCAGCCCGGTAGTCCTCGGTGACGTACTCAAGATCGCAATGGGAGAGGTCGCCGTTTGAGTCCTCGTATTCAATGCGAAGATCGGGCAGAGGAATTTTGCCGTTCACAACCCTGAGGTCTTGTTCTTCAGCGATTTGTCTGAGCCGTTCCTGCGGCTGGTTCCTGGCTAGATCCTTCGTTCGTGCTCGGCGTTTGTTGATTTTGCTCTTAAGCTCATAGTCAAGAACCAAGCGTAAGGGTCGCCCGCCCCGCTTCTCTATGTCCTGGGCGGCTTTCTGGTAGAGGCGATAGAGAGCCGCGTCGTGTTTCAGTTCACGAATCTTGACGGCCCCTGCATAGATTTCCTGGCGAGAATTGGTCTTTAGATGTTTTTCCGCAAGGTGCTTGGCAGGCTTGGTCAGAACAATGTATTTGGTGACCGAACCCTTTGGCCCGACAATACGGACAAGATTCTGCCGGTGGAGGTGAGTCAAATCACGGTCAAAGGATTTTTGGTCTCCTGTATAGATATGCTGGAGCAGGTCGCCTTTTTCGATGGTGCGGAATTTTCCGACATCGGCCAGCATCGTGGCCTCAAGCGGATTCAACCGATAGCTCTTATCCCGCAAATGGTAGACATTTCTTTGATCGTGAATCTCAGGCTCGCGCTCGTTGGGGCGGAGAGCTGGGCGCTGATTGACCTGTGGCCGTTCCTGTGGACTATTTTCGTGCGGGCGTGAATCGTCAAAGTCGCGGTGCATGGTCATTCCTCATACTTCTCCGCGATTTCGCTGGATAACGCGCTCTGTCCTGTCTTCACCTGCTTGTCCAGATGGATGAGTTTCTGGCCGGTGTGCTTGAGGCGGGAGCGGCGGAAGAAGGTAAAGAGAAGGGCGAATAAGTTGAGGAAAAGAAGCAATGTAAACAGGCCGATGTCGGTTCCGTAATTGTGGAAGAGATGTTGTTTGAGGGGAGTAAGGAATTTGAGGCGGTCAAGTAGGATGACGGCCAGGGCTACGAAGATGGTGAACGCGATAAGGACTGAAGTGCCAATCATGGTAAAACCTCATTGAAAAGCTGCATCCTCACGAAAATAGGTGATCGAGAGTCCCAGCGGATTGACCTGGATCAGCTCGTTGGGAACGGAATCACGAAAGAAGAAAACAAAATGAGCGGTGTAGAGGACGCGCCTGGTTTCCGTTCTGTCCAGTGGGTTGTAGAAAACCTCGTAGAAATCCACGCTGGCCTTATACGGGGCTGAGCGAAGATCTTCGATGGAGACTTTCACTACATCAATATCAATATCTGCCGGCTGGTTCTGGAGATAGTTGTCGATGATCTTGTCTTTCTTCCAGGCGTCGGCAATGCTGCCGGCAAGCTGGCCGTCAGTAAAGAGCAGAGCTTGCCGGAAGTTGTCGCGGATGGTGTAACGGTTGCGGCTGTAGTAAAGACGGCAAAACTGGCTGAGAAAATATTTGATCTCGGCTTCTTGAGGCTTATAAGCAAAGCTCGTGTAGTTGACTGCTTCCGCCTGCCCAATGTCGTTGATGCGGATGACCAGCGGTTTGAAATTCTCGACCATTCTTGCGGTCTTGATGTTGGCGTAGATCAATCCGGCAGAAATAAGCGAGAGGACCAATACCGTGACTTTTAGGTAGGTGTTGGTGACAATCGCATCGCCGAACTGCTCTGCATAGAGCTGCTTGGCGGCATTAAATTCAGGGTCTGCTGGCTTGGATGTACTCATCATCAATCTCCCGTCATCCTGTCCACCACGGCCTGGGCAAAACCTGAACTTGCTCCGGCGGCGCCGCTGAAGAGGTGGTTCGTCAGAGCCGGAATCTTGAGCAGTCCGTAAATCGCAATCAGCAGGAAGATGAAAATGACCGATAATTCCGTCATCCATTGGTCAGTGTCCATTGGGCCATTAAAGGTCTTAAAAAATCCCAGCAGCAACTGTGCGAACACGAAGACAAAGGCGCTGGCAATGACTTGATAAAAGGAATATTGCAGGAATGCCTTGAACCAACCCCAGAAAAGCCAATCCATCTTGGGCACAATGAAGAATGGAACAAATATAGGCCCGACCAGCAGGAGCACGGCTTCGGCGACCAGGCCAAATCCGATAATGATGAAGACGACGGCCTGTACGGTCGCCAGAACAAGAGTCAGAATCCAGTAGGAGAGACTTTCGCCGACGCTGTACCAGCTTGGTTGCTCCAGGCCGCCCTGGAATTGGGTCACCGCGTCTTCAACTTGTTTGCCCTGCTCCAGACCAATGCTGTTGGCGAGGGATGAGGCTTCCTGCATCACCAAGTCGGTAAAGCTGTAGCCGATTCCGGGAATTGGGGTGTTGTAGTAGGTCACCATGGCAAAGCCAAAGGTGATGAGCAAAATAAGTTCGGCGAAGCGGGCGAAGTTGAAACCTTCGCCCCCTTCGGCGCTGGAAAGAGCGGACTGAATCCCAAACCAAGCCAGTAGAATCGTGGCAAAACCGCGAAACAGGTTGTGCCCCATCTGCACAAACAAGCCAGAGTGGGAAGTCATCAGGTTGCGGATTCCGTCTTCCAGCAGAGTCAATGGATCTTGCGTGACAACGGCCATGACATGCTCCTCTCTCTGGTCATCACTGACCGGGTATTCGTAGTTGTGTCGGCATGGAGTTGGTAAAGCTCATCATGCGCATGTAGTTCTCTTGCCTGTACAGTGCGGTGTTAATGCTGCTCACTGAGGAAGCGCGGCTGCGTTGAGTCGTAATGAGTTGCTGCTCCAAGAGTGATGCCAGCAGCTTATTGGTGTCCTGCATGGTGCGGACCAGGAGGACATTGGCTGCATTGATCTTGTTCAAGACAGCGAGTTGGGTATTGACATCGGGCGCGGACGAAAGCGAATCATTTTCGAGCTGTTTAATGTGAAGCTCAAGCTGCTGCGCGTTGTTCCGCAATTGCCCGATGGTCGCCATTGCCGTGACGGTGGAACCATCGGAGACCTGTTCCAGGCCGTAAGCATTCTTGAGGGCCTGCGAGTCGATGGCTGCTGGTGGTGCGCTCAGCGGAATGTTGATTTGGTTATAGCCCTGTTGGGCTGTTCCGTAATTGCCGCTATTGATGCCGCTGACCCACCAAGACGTATTTCCTAACGTGTTGGCCGCCGTTAGGTTCTGCCATTGCGCGAACTGGGCGCGGTAACGGTCAACCATGTTTTGCATCTGTTGTGCCTGACTGCGAAGAAATTGATATTGCTGCATGTACAGGCTGTAGGTTTGTTGAAGCTGCTGTAACTGCTGCTCCAGTTGCAAATAGCAGAGCACAGCGTTTTTATAGTTGGTTGGATCAAAGACAATGCCGTTACCGAACTGAGCAAAGGCCGGTGTGACGGCTGCAGCCAGTAAGACTGCGATAAGTGCGATTCGGTGTTTCATAAAAATGACTCCTATTTGCGTGTTGGGACAAGTTCAAATGGTGGTACTTCGTGTGCTGAGTCCGGGGCTTCAGGCTGTATGAGAGATGGCAAGATTGCGAAACGAACCCGGTCGTCGCTGCAGACCATCCCGTATTCTGTTGGGTGGTCCTGTGCTTCGGCGAGACGTTTTTTGAGCAGGGTGGAACCGCCCCAGTCATGATCTCTGCAATGACTGAAGCGGGCATCTGGATTGTCTGTCTTCAGAATGGACTCCGACGAACAAGGGGAATCTGTTTCAGCGGTTTGGGCATTGCCTGCGGCCACACCTTTCATAAAGGCTATGGTTATGAGAACGATTGCGGCGAATGCGATGAATGCGTATTTCATAGTTCCTCCTCAAAGATTGGCCGGCATTTCGTGCCGGGTGTAGTCGGGAACCAGCAGGTCTTGCGTCAGGTAAACCTTTACGCGGTGTCCTTCCCGGATAGTGATGGTCGGCAGGATGTTCAAAAATCTGTCGAGCACATGGAGTGAAGATTGGGAGAGGCTGCTGGCAATTCCCTGGCGGTAAACATCGGCTGAGGATTGAACCCCGGCCGCATTGGTTGAGGTTCCGGCTTCTGCTAATCCTGCAATTGCACCGATGGCAATTGAGGCGCCGAATATCTGAAGGTAATGGTTGTTAATTTTGTCTTTGAGGCCAGTCTCGCCGATCTGGTTCAAGCCCTGGAATCGGTCAAGATCGAGGGAATAGCCATCCGGCATAATCAGGCGGTGGAAGGAAATGGCAAGCCGTCTTTGTCCAAAGCCGTCAACGTGCTTGGTTTCTCCTAAGAGTTTGCTGCCGGATGGAATGAGCAAATGTTGCCGGTCCTGGGAGTAAATGTCATTGGCTAACATGCAAATCACCGGGCCGCTGAAGTCGCCATCGAGGCGGGTGACCAACACGGTTTCGAGGAACGTACCTTCAAACACGGTGTAATCCTTACCGCTGGCTTGGTTCAGATTGGCAGGCACGTTGTGATGATCGGCGTTAGCCGCAGCAAGCGGAGGGCTCGGCTGCTGTGGGTTGGGAATGCTGCCTGTAGTCGCGGGAGGTTCGAAGTTTGCCGGCGTAGCCGTTGGATATGAAGCAATGGGCAGGCCCGCGATAGCTGCCGCCAATTGTTCCGGCGTTGGTTGCTGCGGGGCCTGAGTTGTGGTTTTAGTTTGTGGTTCGCGATAGCTTAGCGCGATGTTGGATGAAAAGAGAGATGTATATTTGCGCTTGCGCTGATCCTCCACGATGGGATCAACGGGCGGTGCCTGCGCCATCTGCTGTCCTTGTGGCATTTGCTGGTCCGGAAAAGGTGGGCGTTGTTGGCCTGCGAGATTGGCGTTTGGCAGATTAGGGCCGTTAGCATGCGCCAGCAGGCTGCGCGCTTGTTCCTGTTGCTGGGCCAACAACCGGCGAGCTATATCTTCAGGTGCTCCGCCGGTTGTATTGGCGCTGGCCGGAGAAGGCTTGCTTTCCGGTGTTGTGGACTTTGCTTTGGTGCCGCCGGTCAGCCAGATCAATAGCAGCATGAGGACGGCAATAGCCAGGATGACCCAGGACTGAATGGATTTGCGCATGACTCCCGGTGGATCAGTGCGTTTGTCCGTGACTGCTGGCTGATCGGTCTTTTCGTTTTTGATTTCGTCCGGCATATTCAATTCGTCCTTTCAAAGTCAAGACGGTGCTTGCCGATGACCAGATATCCCCGGTCGAGGATCTTGGGAATGACGTATACGCCGCTTTGCAATTCGAAATTGATCAGGTTGGGAGCGCCATCTTTGATCTCGTAAAGCGTGGGCTTCTCCTGGGCTGCTGAACGGATGTAGGTAAATTTGTCGTCGTGGTAAATGGCCGTCACAAAGAACGGCTTTTCATCCTGCTTGAACTTGTAATCAAATTGCAGGCCTTTAATGGGGTATTCAGAGCGGAAGGTATCTTGGGCCTCTTTCGCCTTTGAGGTTTCCTGCTGCGATACGGCTTTTGCGGCGTCTACCTCAGTGGCAGAAACAAACTTCGGCGGGCCTTTGATCGCCTGAAGCATGGTATTGTCCGTAGGTTCAATGAAGACCTTAAGATCGGGATCGGCGGCATCGCCGATTTCCGTGAGCAGCAGGGAGTAAACATTTCCTGCTGCGGTAATGAGTGTGAGGTTGGTGTTACTGCCCTGCTTTGCCGGTTTGACATAACAGAAATTCTGGACGCCTTCGACTACCCAGAAATCTTTGTCGCCCACAACAAAGTCGAGGATTTTCTCGTTCGCCGGCAAGACAATCAGGCTGGTGAACCTGATTTTGGCCCGGATGGAGACAATATCCTGGGCGGCATACTTGACGGTTCGGGCCCCTCGCGTCTGGGCGAATCCCAGAGCAGCAAAGAGCGTGATAAGGCTTATGATTGCAGTGTTTCTTTTCATGGTTTGCTCCTGGCAAGGACTTCAAGCCCTTGCGTGAATCCGTGCGCCCGGAACGCCTCCTCCCGGCGTTGGTTATCATTAGGGTCGTTCGTATAAAGCCAGTAGGATTTCCCATCCACGTGAAGGTTCAACACCTTCGCCATGTCCGGGCGCTTGATGAATAATTGGCGTTTGGGTATGAGGCCGGAAATAAATTCGATCTCGTTATCGTTCAGGTGAAACGTATTCTTGTAGAGGTCCTGGTCCAGGTCTGGATTGGACAAAAAAATCTTGGTGGCGCAGCTTTCGATCACCACATCCAGAATTTCGCTCTTGCGCAGCTCGTCCAGGGACTGCGTGGACAGGATCATCGCGGCGTTCTTTTTGCGCCACGTCTTCAGGGCTTCGATGATGTATCGGCGGATTGCCGGGTGCGAGAAAAAGCGCCATGCCTCGTCCATGAAAAATGCCTTGAACGTTGTCGCGATCGCCGGGTCATAAATGACCATGTTGGCCCGGTGCAAGACATAGAAAAGCAATGGTTCAACTACTTCCGGATACTGGTCCATCCCTTCGAAATCGAAGCACTGGAATGAATGTAGGGTGAGCGTGTCCTGTTTATTGTCAAAGACAGAAGCATATTGTCCGCCTTCGGTCCACTTGTGCAGACGGTCGGCCAGGTCTTTCCTCAAAGTGTTGGCAAGCACACCCAGCGTGCGCAAATCGGTTGGAAGCTGATAAAGGTTTTCGATCTGCTCATAAACTTCCTTATCGTCGGCGTGAGTAAACGAATATTGGCCGTGGCCTTCGATCAAAACCTTTACCAGCGCAAAAAGGAAATTCAGGTTCTCTTTCGTGGGTTCAAGCGAGAACGGATTGAGCGTGAAAGAACATTCCGTCAGTCCTACTTTCAGGTAAGAGCCGCGAAAAAGATGGGTGATGCCCCGAAAGCTGCCGCCAAGATCAAAGATGAACGTGTACGGAGAATATTTCTGCAGGTTGGTTACCAGAAAATTAAGCAGGAATGATTTGCCTGAGCCGGTGCGTCCGGTGATGAGCGTGTGCGCCGTGTCCAGATAATGCAGATTGAAGAAATACGGGCTGCTGTGGCTGGTTTCGAGGATGGCCAGATATTCGCGGCCTAAGTGCGCATTTGTCTGCTGCCCGGTGTGCAAAGTAAACAGGAATGAATAGTCCGCGTAGTTCGTATTCAGCAGATCGAGGCGCCGCAGATTGAAATGGCCGTTGCCGGGGATAGTGGCGAAGAAAGCGTTCAGCAGGTTATATCGCTCCTGATAGAGAGCGCCATCATTCATGCTAAAGACCCTGTAAACCTCAGCGGCCGCTTTCTCTACCACCTCCGGGCTGCGATGGTAAATGACCGCTGTAAAGGAAAATTCGCCGAAGTAATTGCCCTTGAGTTCTAATTCTTTGAGGCATTCGCCTAAACTCTGGACCAGAGATTCTTTGGAATCATCTACCAGCACATCTGCCGCATGGGGCGAGCCATCGGCTTTCATCTGGCTCATCAGCGAAGTCTTGCTGTTATGAAAATGCCTGCGGGCGGATTTGATTTTCTTGCGCGAGTCGGCGTTATGCCGCGGCCGCCACTCCGTGACAAGATGAAAGCTGGCCTCGATCTCATAGAGTTGCTTCAGGATCAGAGGCCAGCTTTGGGAGGTTGGCTCCTTCAGGGTCAACACTCTGACGCAAAAATCATCTATTTGTAAGTGCGTGGGATAGCACTCAATGGCTGAATCAGCCATGAAGTAATCAACGTGCGTGTCATACTTGAGGCGGACTGCGGCCCGTTTTTCAGGTGAGAAGTTGACCAGTGCTCTCAGGACCTGATATGCCTCTTGCTTTGGCAGCACTTCGATGCGGAGAAAATCTTTCAATTGAAGAATGAAATTTTCGACTTGCCGGCGCAAGGCTCTTTCCGCTTTCTCGATTTCGGAGCGGACAAAAACAATCTGTTTCTTAGAGGAGAAGAAAGTCTTGAGTTCGTGAAAGCCCAAAGCCGGGGAAGTGGCCAGTTTACGCACAGCGGCGGCAAGGCTTTTCTGATAGCGAAACCCCTCATACATCACAACGAAGTAAATACCGATGGAATACAGGTGCTCAGCCCTGGCCTCAAAGTGTTCGATACGCGCCTGAATGGCTGCATTTACGACCTCGTCGCTATAGGACTGGTTGGGAATGGTGGGACGATTGGCCTTAAACAGAACCTGATACAGCCGAAATTTGGGGTCGAACAGCTTGAGCGCCGATTCGAGGCGCTTGGTGAGATTGTCAATGTCCCGGCTGTCCAGGCATTCGTAATCTACCCCTTCGATGTGAAGGACCAAACCCAGATCGCCGGATTTGGTGAGAAACATTTCGCTGAGGAATCCAAAAATGCTGATGTTTTCGTTCAGAGCACCCGTTTCTTGGAAGTTTTTAATAATTCTGGAGAGCCTAAGCATGGTGAATCACCTCGACTGGCTCATCGTGAAATTTGGCGGGATCGTATTGCCGCTTGAATTTGGCGGAATTAAACAGGATTTTGAGCAATTCCGGGTCGTTGCCGGTCGCCCATCGTGCAAAGATAAGTAAAGCCAGAAAAATCACGAAGCCGCATAGTAGGCTTCCCAGTAGGTTGAAGGTGGCTCCACCCAGGATGAGCGCCGAAAAGAATAGGCGGCGCTCAGCTCCAAGGATAGTTAGCGACTTATTTACAGCCTTATAAACAACGTTCAGTCTTCGGTTTATCATGGGTTCTGAAGCCTATCTATAGATTTCCGGCTGTGCTTTATTAGCTCCCTGGCATTAACCAGCTTAAGAAGTTAGCGGCGGCTACAGCCATTCCTACGCCGAAGATAATGCCTGCCAGTGTTCGTTTATGACCACCTTCGCCAAAGGCAAACATAAGTCCGCCTACGACAATAGCCACGAGGCTCAATGCCTTGGCGATGGGGCCGGTGAACGCGTCGCGCAAATTATTGACTGCGGTTTCCCAGGGGCTTCCGCCTGCCTGGAAAAAGTACATTGCAAAATAAATGGTTTGAATCGTTCTCATAATGCATCCAATGTGAGTAGCTCCTCACTGTTTTTGAGTCCTGGTTTCACTCCGGCCAGCTCAATGTCCGATAGTTTTACTCGGGCTGGAGGCGACCAAAATGTTGTATGGGACACCGCAGCAGTTCGCGCCTTCTCT
>DATDGH010000859.1:0-1501 GCA_036522215.1 Candidatus Angelobacter sp.
AGGGTGGCCGCCTGGCGCAGGTAAAATACAGCAGACAGAAAGAAGCAAAGGAATGTTGCATAAATGGCGACGAGAATAAGAGTCCGCAGTTTTGGTGAAGAGGCAGTTCCCTCGTCACCCCTGAGAAACGCGGCAATGTTCTCCCAACCGCCCAAGGAACCCCCCAAATCCGGAAGAAAAACGCACAACTGCCAAGGAATGCAAGTTTGTGCCCTTTTATGGCGTGAAATCTATCAGCGTAAGTGATAGGAATTGTTGGAGTTACAACAGCGGCAGGAGACGCACAGCCGAGCGTGGGAACAGCGAGACACAGCCGCGAATCCCAGAAGCGGCCTCATTAGCACTCTATCATTTTTGTTTCGTTAGAGTTACGGGGTACTAACCGGGTATCACATGCCAATTCCGGGACTGTCTCAACCTGAGACAGTCTCACCGTTTGGGAACAACCAGCCCTTCGGCCTGCCGATCAGACTTTAGGTTTGGGAGGCGGCAATTCCCGGGCGACTACCGTGTCATTGAACCCAGAGCTCTTGTGAGAGCCATCGCAGAATGGCTTATTGGCGGAATGCCCGCATCGGCATAGGCTAACCATAGTCCGGCCCCCTAGCCCGAATGGCTGTCCTTGGGGATCGAGGATCTCGAAATCACCTTCTACGCGGATCGAGCCGTTGCTATTAACCGTGATTTTTGTCGCCGCCATTTTCACTCCTGAAAATAGTATGCCTTGCGCAATTCCGCGTAACAACAAAATAGGTGAGTCGCCCACAATTGGTCGGCGCGTGCCGCTAGCAGAAAATCCTCTGCCGCCATTCAGTACTTAGGAACGGAGGGATCAACCTCGTCAGACCACGCGAGGATTCCGCCCTTCAAATTGAGGATTTTACGGAATCCTGCTTTGCGCAGAAAGTCCACAGCTTCAGCAGAGCGCTTGCCGCTGCGGCAGTGGGCGACGATCTCTCGCGAAGAATCCAGCTCATGCACGCGCCGGGTCAGCTCTCCCAGAGGGATCAGTTTCCCTTTGAGATTGCAGATTTGATATTCATGCGGCTCGCGCACATCGAGAATAAAAAGATCATCTCCGCGATCCAGCCGCGACTTCAGTTCGCGCGGTGTAATTTCGGGGACCTGCAAATTCGGAGCCGGCGCTTCTTCGCCGCGCACGCCGCAAAATTCGTAGTAATCAATCAGCTTGTGGATGGTCCGGTTCGGTCCGCACATCGGGCAGTTTGGATTCTTGCGCAGCTTGAGCTCGCGAAACTTCATTCCCAGCGCATCGAAAAGCAGCAGGCGGCCAATCAGATTTTCTCCCGTGCCCAGGATGAGTTTGATCGTCTCCATCGCCTGGATAGATCCGACAATGCCGGGCAGCACGCCAAGCACCCCGCCCTCTGCGCACGAAGGCACCAGCCCCGGCGGAGGCGGCTCAGGATAAAGGCAGCGGTAGCATGGCCCGTCTGGCATGCCGAACACCGTAGCTTGCCCCTCGAAACGGAAAATCGAC
>DATDGH010000860.1:0-3297 GCA_036522215.1 Candidatus Angelobacter sp.
CAAGGCCAAGGGCCGTAAGCAACCTTATGGTCGACCCCCGAGATAATTTTCGAACAGTGGTGAGCTGCTGGGACGCCTGTTCATCATAGATCGCCTTGATCTGACCCAGATCCTGGCGAACGCGCTCAAACTGCGGAACTCCTCGAGTCAAATCGACTTGTACTGCTTCTTTGCCACTGCTTTCCAGGATTCGACCCAGGACATCATCACGAACCTGAAGGTAGGCCTGCCAATCGTCGGCCAAATGTCGGCCAGCTTCGGTTTCCTGTGGAGTTCGTGCTCCCGCTAAATACTCCCTGATCCCCTGGGTGACTAAACGATCCGCTTCACGGGATTGCTCGGCATATTCCACTTGCAGATTGCCATCGCTGGTGGTCAACGCATAAAGCGTGCTGCGGCGGGTCTCCTGCGCATGGTACTGCAAGTCTCCAAACTTCAGCAGGCCCTGCACAGACCCGTTGTACATCTTCTGCACGGTTTCAGAAGACCTGGTCAAATCGCGGATCATGAATGCACCCACACCGGCTTCAGCCAACAGCAGGGATAGCAATAGAATTGCAGGCATGTGGCGCGAAATTATCCTCTGCACTGGCGCAGCGGTTCGTCGCGCCACAGACTTCCATTGCTGTGGCATGCCTTCCCAGTACTCACTTCCGCGAGCGCTCATCGATCGGGAGTCGATAGTTCTCCTCCTCGGGCAGTAAGCCGTCAATACGAACTACCTTCACAGAATCATCCACATCACTTGCTCGTAAATAACCGATTGCCCCTGGAGCATTGAAAACAAATTTTCGCAGGATCTCAGGTGAGGCTAAGGTTTTCGGCGCGACAAACACGTCTCCTCGGAACATTCCCCGTAACACATGATCTTGATATCCGTCTTCATCCATTCGGTAGACGAGTCGGAGCACGGTTTGCCGCTCAGGTTGTCCATAGTTGAGCATGACAACAGCGATCCGATGCCCGTTGGGCCAATGGCTCCGTTCTCCCAGGAAGATTTTTCGCAGCTCACCGAAAGAGAGATTATCAATCGGGTTAGACCGGTTCACGACGATTGCCAGGGATTGCCTAGGGAGATTGCGCGAAGCGTGCACGACCGAATGAGAGGTCAAGACAACGCACAGCGCCACCACCAAAGGCGGTAACAATATTCGTTGGATCGACACTCCAGTTCGCATTCTCAATCTCTAAAACTTGAAATCGACTTGCATCCCGACTGCATTGGGTGCGCACATCTGTAACTGTGGGCAGGTCTGTCCGTTAATCCCCGGCTGCCGCCGAAGCAGCGTATGATCGTACTGTAACTTAAGAGCTACGGATGCGGTAGGATCAAAGCGAATTCCGACCGAGGGACCTGTCCGGAGTCCAACCTGAGGAAATACAGGTTCTTGGCTTGATGCGTTTATGTACTGATAACGCAGGTAGGGCCGGTACCTTCCGAATCGCTCAGAGATCTGCGAGTAGAAGGCTGGCGTTTCAAAAACGTGCTGCCCGGTCGGAGCGTGGCGAATCATCAAGGCTTCATTGAGCCATTCAAATCTCGGACGGATCATGACCGCATATGCATCCATGATCGTTTCATCAATTCTAGGAGAAGTGATCGTCGACAGTACGTCGTGATATGCGGAAAAACCTACTTGCAGTCCTGGGATACGGTCGGGACGAGCGAATAACGCGACGTTAACGGATTTCCGGCTGTTGTCGTCCACATAGTTTTGTACAGGTTCTACTAAAGGATCAGAACTGCGCCCGTTGCCCACTTGCGCCACGTAATTGAGTCCCAACTTCCCGGAAGGTATCTGCCCGGAAGCCTCCAGTCCCACGATATGAATCGGCAAAATTCCGCCCTCGTCTTCGTATTCAAAAACGTAGGGCCGCTCGGTCGCCGTCTGAAACCAGGTAGCGTGATGATAAGCGGTGTTGTAGTACCCAATCGCGGTGTGGTACCGACCCGCCGCTAGTTTGAAGTAGTCATTCAGGGACCACTCAAGGAGGACCCGCTCGGGAACTGCCTGAAACGAATTGTTTTGCTGCACCTCAAAGACAAGTTCCGTCAGAAATTTGAACCTCTCCGACAGGTTGGAGGTCATGAAAAGATTTATCTGCCCAATACTGAAGGACGTTGTCTGCCCGTTCTGAGTTCCACCGTATAGCCCAAAATCCCCGAATCCACGGATGTTGAGCAATGTCTTACTCACATCCATATGTTCGCTCATCTCATCCTGGCGTTCCGGATCGGCGACCGCCGATTCTTTTGAATCGGAGGAGGTAGCCTTCGAAGATGAGGCTTGAGGGCTGGGCGAAGCAGAAGCTTCAGTCGGTCGACCCGTTTGATCAACGGGTAGTTTTTCATCCCTAGCCTCTGGTTTGGGATCTGCGGCCGACTGTGCTCTCTCTAGTTGCGCGAGACGCTCACCCATCTGTTCTTGGCTCGCTTCCAGTTGGCTGATTCGCTCCAGCAACAGTCGAATGGTCTGAGGATCTGCCGGTGTACTAACATCTGACTGTTGGCAAAAGAGAATCGTGGGGCCCAGCAGAAACGGGATCACCACTAGAGCTTTCGGAATCTCCTTGGCAATAACACTTTTGAGCAAAAGAAAAAGATCTGGGAACATGGTTGATCTCCCCCCGGCCATCAAACCGCTACGATCATAACCGTGCAATAGAACCATTCGTAATACGCCAGTGCGGGCCGCTGCGAAAACTCTTTTCGGAACAGCTCCGGAAATGAATAAGTTACAAACGCTTCGGTTTTCGTGTCACGGAAGTCTTGTGAGTCCTTCAAGTGAGAGGGCTGGACACACCGTCTGCAGCATTTACGCACATTCAACGAAGTTCGCAGAGTGGTTTGTCCGATGCCACTAGCTAAAGCCGCTCTACCTTCGTGTCTTAATGTATCCAAATTAAGCAAAATGTAAAAACTGTAAATTACACGTCACATCAAGCGAGTTGTTGCTCGTCCGCAAGTTAGCAGCGAATCTTCGACCGTAGAGTCACTCCCGAACGTCGGTGTTTCCCCCACGCTTCGTTCCCAGCGGCGCTGGGTGTACCCGCCAAGCCAAAACAACGGAGGCTGCGAGCCATGAGAAGGCCGTATCAGCTTTGGTCACTACTTGCTCTCATTTGCCTTGCGACAGTAGCCGCGAGCGCACAGTCATTTCGGGTGCAATGCCCAACCAGCACGATCACTCACCCCGATCCGACTAATGCCGGAACAAACAATTCGGAGCCTCCATACAACGGCCCGACGCAGTTTACGACCAACGCTGACGGATATGTGTCGCCAACATCGGGTAC
>DATDGH010000861.1:0-11727 GCA_036522215.1 Candidatus Angelobacter sp.
CGTGTATTGCGGCAGGAAGCCATCGAAATGGCGCAGCGGGCGGAGGTGATCATCTATACCATCAGCACCAATCTCAGCAACATTCACGACACCGGCGACCACAATCTTCAGGCGCTGGCTGATGCTACAGGTGGACGCGCATTCTATCCCTACAAGCTCTCAGAACTCTCTGACAATTTCAACGATATCCAGGGTGAACTCCGCAGCCAATACTCCATCTCTTACAAGCCGGACGACTTCGCGGCCAACGGCCAGTTCCGCTCCATCCAGATCATTCCTGACAACAAGAAGTTGAAGGTGCGGGCGAGAAAAGGCTATTTCGCGCCAAAGAGATAACCAGAAAGTAAATATTTGCTGGTTTTACCCGGTTACATCCCCATCCCGCAAACGACCCTGAAAGCTTTTGATGTTGGTTTGGTTTCGGTGGTGAGCCAGTGCTGCTTCTCTACCCGAAAACTGACCCAAAGAATACCGATCTACGGCGGCGAAGAATATCATCCACCGCCTGCTGCATCCTGTTCCGCACATCCAGACTGATCGCCCTGACCGCGGAGGGGTCTCCCTCAACATTCGGCCTGTGCTGTTCCAGATGAATCGCCGGCAGGAACTCAGTATGCCACTTCGATGGCAGCGGCATCGGCAGGAAGGGGAAAGTGGAAATGGGAATGCACGGCCAGTCTGAATAGCGAGTCCACCACCGAGACTTGATGCGGGCAAACATAGGAAGCATCTCAGCGCTGCCCACGGTAACAAAGGGAACGATAGGCACTCCATGGCGCAGAGCCAGCTTCACGAAAGAATCGCGGCCAAAGCTCTTGAGTATGTAGGCCTGGTGATAGAGCGCGAACGCTCCATGCACTCCCTCCGGAAACACACCCAGTAATTCTCCATTTTCAAGGATGCGCTCAGCGCTCTCCCGGCAAGCCGTCACTCCTCCGAGTCTTCTGGTCCAGGTGGCGATGAACGGAAACTTAAACAATCCACGATGCGTCAGGAAGCGGGGTACCCTGCCCGTTGCCTGTAGTACCAAGTACATGGCCATGACGCCGTCCCAAGGCATGAAACCGCGATGGGTTCCTACCAGGATCGCAGGGCCTTCGCGCGGCACATTTTCCAGGCCTTTGGTTTCGATGCGCCAGTACCACTTCGATAAAAACCTGAACACCCTCCTCCCGTAGAACTCGATTTTGCGCCTATCCATTCCGAACTCATCAAACGTCGGGCACGGAGTAGCCACCGAGGAGGCTGGCCGCCGCAACTCCCGCAGCGTGGCGACACTCGATTTTTCCGGCCGAAATCCAATTTCCTGCTTGATCCTTCGATTGGAAACGGTCCAGGGATAGCGGAGGTACTCGAGGGTCTCTGACCTGGTACCAAGCCTTTGCAATGTACGCGGCACGGGAACACGATGCCCACCCGCAAAGCGAATGGCCGAGTGCAGCGGAACCACGCCGTCGGGAGCAACGTTGAATACACCCTGGCAATCGTGCTCGAGCACGCACAGCACGGCCTGCGCGAGGTCAGGGAGGCTTAGAAGCTGGACAACCGGATCATGTCCCGGCAGGGTCAGGACCAGCTTGCGCAGCAATCGCCGGCTCAGCAGCGTTGACGAGGGCACAACATTAGCAGGACGTAGGACTGCCAGCTTCGTGCCGCCTTGAAGGTAACGGCAGGCCAGCGCTTCCAGAAGCCTCCACTGCTCCGGCACATGAGAACTCGAGCCGCCAACTGTTGGGTGCTCTTCCTCAACCAGGCTCTCTCTTCCCGGGCCAGTTCCATAGATCAGGGCGCTGGAAAACACAACGAATTTTTTGCACTGGAATTGTGAGGAGTGATGAAAGGTTGACTCAGCTTCAGTCAGATCAGGAACCATACCGTCGCTTTCGCGCAACGACGGCAGGTAGACGCAGCTTTCAAAGATGCCAGAGAAACCTTGTGGCGCAGGGATGCAATCACACTGAATTTCCGGCCTCTGCCGGCGCAGCTCCTCCGCCAAGTCATTGGCCAGAGGATTACTGCGGCCGGCAACTACCACAATCCGGAGCATTCAGTAGCAACGAAACTGTTACCGAAGCGAAGCGTACAACGGATCGGGGAAAAGCTGGGCCACCGCAGCCCAGAGTTTCTCAGTATTGTCCATCATGGAAGCGGCAGTTTTGGAAACTCCAAGTTGGCGGAACAGCTGGGGACGGTAATCCTCGTTGGTGGTAGCTTCCACAATTTTGCCGTTGGCAAAGCGGAATTCGGTTGTCCCGCGCATGTTGACGCGCTTCCCTGTTGGTCTGAGCCCGTTGCCCTCCCGGGAATGGGTGCCTTTTGCGCTCCAGGTGACAATAACTACGTCGCCGTTAGCGCTGATCTGATCCGCAGTCATGACCAGGTCAGGAGCAGCCGCCCGCCATCCCTTGCCTTCGGCGACGGCCTGGCCCAGACCCAGGGTCCGGTTGCCGAAGCGGAACCTGCAGTTTCTGGCGTAGATCTCCTCCACGGCGCCTTCATTGCCGCGCGTAAAAAGATCCTCAAAAACCCGGCGCGCGGCAACCTTGTTCTGCTCGCCTGACAGTTTCTGCCTTGGCTCCTCTAGCGGTTGGCGACCCTTCTTTTGTGCGGATGCAGCCGCAACTGCGGCGCAGAGGACGATCGTGAGACAAAGAACTCTGGATTTCAGTATCAGCATCAAAACCTCCTCCGGGCAAATCTGCGCAGATTATACCCCTGCAAGCGAAAAGCAGAAACAAATCCTTTCACCGCAAAGAAGACCCAGACCAGAGTGGATAGTTTCGTAACAGCGACCTTTTAATTTGCGGTGATATCAGCAATTTCCCGCGCACCACTTTCCGCATGCAGGCCGTGCCCCAGAGTGCCGTATAGAGTTCCGTCTCGCAGGTCAACCAGGTGGAGTTGATCGTAGTACACACGCGGCGTTCGCCATACCGCTCGCAACGCCTGTCCGTGCGGCATTTGATGGTATCGCTCCGGCCACAGATGTTTCAGCAATTGCGCCACTTGTGGAGCGTACTTGGGGTTCATGTGAGGAAGCAGGTGGTGCTCTGCGTGATAGTTGAAATTCAAAAGCAGACGTTCGAGCCAGGGGTACATCGTTACCGTCAGGCTGCCGGCCAGCGGATCGCCGGTCTCGTCCAGAGGATTCAGGGAATGGTTGGTGATCACGAACAGATTGATGATCAGGTTGGCCACCAGCAGCGGAATCAAATAGAAGAACAACCAGTGAATCCAGCCCAGCCAGAACCCCAGCGAAACCCAAAAGGCAAGAGGAGCCAGGAATTCGGCCACAGTCGCCAGACGCTGCTGGCGAGTCATGCGAGGCTGGCCTGTCAGCATCAGTGCCGCGGCGTGGGACGTAACGCCTAGGCACAGCAGCACCGGGAACAGCGGACTTCGCGTGTTGACGAAGGGCCGCAAGAAATGCATTGTCCGGTCCATGGGAACGCTGTCTACTGTTCCCCAACTGTCTGGATCGCGAGCCGAATCCTGGGTGTGCGCGTGGTGCGTGCTGTGCCACATGCCCCAGAAAATCAGCCCGATGTTGAGGGGCACGAGGCACAGAGCGCCCATCAATCGGCGCAGCCAACGAGCTTGAACCACTGACCCATGCAGGACTTCATGAGCCAGGATTCCCAGAGAAGTGAAGGCCATTCCAATCACGAAAGCCAGGGGCAGACAGGCAAGAGCACTGAGGCGGCCATCCACAATGGCGATCATGCAGGCCGCAATCACCACGCAATGCACTGGAAACCAGAGGGCGCGGCTGGGAACCGGCCGAAAGAACTCTGGAGGAAGCCGCTCACTCAATATTTCTGCGTAACGAATGTGCGCCATCTGCGAGTTCGAAGCCATAGCCGACATTTGTTATATGCCCAGGTACCTCGCGTGTCCAGAGTTTGCAAGGTCAGGCAGAATCAACTTTTTCTGTCGCCGGATAACCACTCATTCCCTGCAGTTCTCGAATTTGCGCGACGTGGCGCTCAGCGTGAGCACCCAGAAAAAGCAGCCACTGGTAGCCATCCATCAGCCCCAGGGTTGGGTGAGGGCCGGCGTGATGGCGCAGGTCGTCCTGTGTACCCCGAGTATAGGTGATGGTTTTGCTCCGAGCCTCACTGAAGGCGGCGATTAATTCTTCTCCGTTTTGCCATCGCCCCTTGGGCCGGACCATCTCTGCCGCTTGCACCTTGCTTCGCCGCCCGGCAACTCGAGTTTGCAAGGGGATGTCGTTGTTCTCGAGGGTCTCTGTAATCGGCTCTTCGGTCAGAACTCGCGGAATCAGCGTCATCACGAGAGTCTCAACAGCAATCAAGTGTTCGGCGATCTCAGCAATCGACCATCGTTCAGCGTCAGGCTTGAATTGCCAATGTTCCTGGCCTAGTCCTGCCACGGCTGCGAGAAACATCTCTCTGCGCGATTGGAGAAGCTGGACGGCGGCTTCTCGTTCGGCTTCCGTGATTGGGCTCAACCCAGCTCCTTTGCGACCCTCAGAATTGTACTAGCTGATAAAATCAAATCACGTTCCCGATGGGCGGTTAGCTCAGCTGGTTAGAGCGCCTGCCTTACAAGCAGGAGGTCCACAGTTCGAGTCTGTGACCGCCCACCATCACCCACCCCCGATTCCTTGTCCGGCTCAAGTTACTAAAGTCATACCCCTCTCGTACTAAATGGGCATGGCCCTATCAGGACTGTGATAAGCTGCGCCAGTTCCTGCAACCGTTGCCATGACAGAATTGTCCGCCAAAATCCCCCCTATTCTTACTCTTGCTGTGCTCGTGGGGATCTTTGTGGCTCTGCGCAGGCACATGAAGTCTTCACGACTGAACCTATGGACAGCCGCCTGGCTCCTTATCTTTATTCATTTCTTCGTCGAAGCCTTTCAGCAGCGGACCGGCATCTGGGGGCACGCTCTTGACATTATGGACTTGGGCTCCCTGCAAGTCTCGGCCACACTGTTTGTAGCTTCGTTGACCTCGTTTGTCGAAGACAAGAGCAGGACCTGGACGCTGCTGGCCCTGACTGCTTTGCCAATTCTGGTTTATACGTCCGCCAATGTGATTGCGACTGACAACTCGCAATACCGGCCCCTCTATACCATCTGTCTGGCAATCGTATTCTTCGGCACCGTTGGATTTCTGCTCCTGCGGCGGAAAGTGACGCCTGTAATGCTGGCATGGACCCCAATCCTGGTGCTGACGGGCGTCTGGGCGATCTACAAGGTGTGGCACAACGATCCTGATACTGGTTTCAACGCCACGTTAACTTTGGGATTCGGTGCGCCGGCGTTTCTTTTCTGGAGGCGCTATCGCCGCTGGTCGCCCGGAGTCATTACCAGCGCCGGCGGCTTCCTGCTCTGGGGTCTGGTCTTTCCCGTTGGGGTTCTCACCGATATCTATTTTCCCAACGCGCACATCAATCCAGAGATATGGAATGTCCCGAAGTTCTTTGTCGCCTTCGGCATGATTTTGACGGTCCTGGAAGAGAAGTCGGACGTGCTGGCCGTCACCAGTCTGCGCGAGCACAAGCTGAATGAGCAGCTACAAAAGTTTGCCAGCATCACATCCCGCCTGCTGACCGGTGTGGAGGTCAACTCCCTGTGCGGGGAGATCGCTCACGCGATCACAGAAACCAGTAATTTTCGGCGCGCGATTATCCTGCTGGGTACAGATGACAAAGGCATGTACCTTGCCGGCCACAGCGGCCTTTCTCCAGACAATGTTGTGCAGCTCAAGAAATTCACGCCCCGGTGGCGAATCACGGACGTAACTGAAGTTTGCCGCAGCGGGTCAAAAATTGGCGCTAACTCATATCTCATGAGCCCGGAACAGGTGGAGAAATATACTCCCTTGCGCGAAAGCGGGGAGATTGCCCCGAATCCCTACTGGAAACAAGGCAGCCGCGTAGTAGTGCCGCTGCAATCGACGCATGGAACTTATGTAGGGTGCATCACGCTGGATGGTCCGCACGATGTGGCCAAAGTCACTGCAGAGGAGATGTCGAAGATCGAACTGCTGGGGGGCGACCTGGCCGTCACCATTGGCAACACCACGCTCCATCGTCAGTTGCTGCGATCGGAAAAGCTGGCTGCAATTGGACAGCTTGTGGCTGGTGTTGCTCATGAACTGAACAACCCCCTGGCATCGATTGTTGGCTACTCTGAGCTGATGCAAGACGAGGTTCCCGCGGGACCGGCGCGGCAGAAGCTCGAGAAGCTGAGCCGCGAAGCCCAGCGCATGAAGCGCATCATTGAAAACCTGCTGCGCTTTGCCCGGCAGAACAATCTGGAACGCAAATCAGCGAATCTTGAACCCCTGCTCCAGGAGGTCCTGTCTTTGCGCGAATACCAGATTCGCACCAACGATGTCGAAGTGAAATTGGAAATTGAGCCCAACCTTCCGCAGGTAGCGCTGGATGAAGACCAGTTCAAGCAGATCCTGCTGAACCTGCTCAACAACTCCATGGATGCACTGGAGTTCGCTGAACAGAAGAGTATCTGCATCTCCGCGTCGCGCCAGGGCGATCGGGTGTTCGTCCGCTTTGAGGACAGTGGGGCAGGATTTGCCGATGTGAACCGTGCCTTCGATCCCTTCTACACCACCAAGCCTGTAGGCAAAGGCACAGGCCTGGGACTCAGCATTTGCTACGGCATCGTCAAAGAGCATGGGGGAGAAATCCACGCAGTCAACATTGAACCCAATGGCGCCCGGATCGTACTCGAGTTGCCCATTACCGAACCAGTAGCCGTGGCTGCAACGGCAAGATAATTTGGCTGGCTACTGCCGCTGATCTCCAGCTGGTTTCTTCACAACAGAGCTGACCTGCTGGTTTGAGTTTTGGTCTTCTCCATGTCTCGGTGCATTTGTGGCAGCTTGCACTGATCATATTCCCCGCAAAAAATCAGAACACTTCTCGTTCTCTTGATGTCTTTCTATGCAGGAATCCCGCCCCTTTGGAGGCTGGCAAACGATGGAGATGGGTTGGCTCAACGGGCGGGAGGCGGCGCAGGCCATGCCTGGAGAGGCGATTCTGGAGAACGTGCAGGCCACAAGAGCGGAAACGCCCCTTGAGTCAGTAGAAACCCTGGTGGCTGAGCATTCCTCGATGGCCTTCCGCATTGCTTATTCGATTCTGCGCAACCATCACGATGCCGAAGATGCTGTGCAGGAATGTTTTCTGCGGATCCTAAAGCACGCCAAGAGGCTGCATCGGGTGCGCACTCCCAAGACGTGGGTAGCGCGAATCGCCTGGACAACGGCGCGGGATCGCCGATCCAGCCGGGCCAGGACCACCGTGAATGAGACTGTTGGAGAACCTGAACTATTGGCGCAGATCGCGGACAAGAAACTGGGCGCTGACGAACAGCTTGCCGGCAAGCAACTGCAAGGATTGTTGGCCCAGATGATCGCCGCATTGCCGGAAGATTTGCGACAGCCACTGGAACTTTCCACGGTGCAGGAGCTGAATTCAGCGGAGATTGCCGAGATCATGAACATTCCGGAGGGTTCGGTGCGGACACGCCTGATGAGGGCGCGCCAACGACTGAAGGAGAAGCTTTCCGCCGTTCTGGAGACAAAACATGGCTGACCAGGAAAAACAACTCGATCATCTACTCGATTCCCTGCTGGCGAATTACGCGGATGCCGAACCGCGGCCCGGGTTCGAGACACGATTGCGGGCTGCATTGCGTGAGCCGAAACCTTCTTTCCGTTTCGGTTGGTTGTGGGCAGGCGCAGCGGCGATAGTGATGGCTGTGACCGTATTTGCCGTCTATTATTCGCGGTTGACGGAATTGCCGCCAGCACCCAGAATCGCAACAACCGCGCCTCCGGTTCTGCCGCCCACGAACGCAATGGACGTTCAGGGCACAAGCCAGCGCACGAAAAAATGGCACGTACAAACGCCAGAGCAGGCGCCCAATGCGGACCTCCGGCCGGAAGTTTTTCCTACTCCGGTGGCGCTGTCGGAACAAGAACACCTCTTGCTGCGCTATCTGGCGGCAACGCCACGGGATGAAGTTGCCAGCCACGCTCGGGAAGATGAACCGGCAGAAAAGAGCGATCCCTTTGTGCCTGAGAGCCAACGGATAAACGGAGCAGAAGTTTTTAGCACTCGATAAATGAGAACTTAAGGAGAATTTATGAAGAGATTTTTACAGTTGTTGATGGTTTTTGGGTTGGTATCGGTCATGGCTGCTCAGGAGGCCCCGAAACACCTGCAAAAGATCTACAAGGCCGTCTTCCTCATCTACGAGGTCGAGGACGGAAAAAAGATCAACGAACGTACTTACACGCTGCCGGTCAACAGCGTGGATGGCAGTCCGCGGGACGGTTCCATGAAAGTTGGCACGCGGGTTCCGGTTGCCACGGCGACCGCTACGGGAGACAAAACGCAGTGGCAATATGTCGATGTCGGCCTAAGCATCGACTGCAATGTGACAGAGCAGGAGGATAAATTCATCGTGCACGGCGACTTGCAATTAAGCAGCTTCGCTCTGCCGGAACAGGGGACCGAGCCGAGGAGCGGCGGAAACCCTGTCCTGCGGAACATTCGGGAAAATTTCACCACGCTGGTTTTGCCCGGTAAACCTACACTGGTAACCACCATGGATGACGTCAACAGCAAGAAGCGCTTGCAAGTTGAGGTAACGGTCACCAGGATCGACTAGGTCGTCAGCGGAGGCGCAGCCAACTGCGCCTCCTGGTTTACGGGAAATCCATATACCCAATCCGGCACTTCCTGGTGTATATTTCGCCCATGGTAATGCGTATTTTCCTCTCTGTCTGCATTTCAGCCACAATGCTGGCGCAGAGCACAACAACAGCCGACAATAAAACGCCCGCACCTGGTCCAGCCACGGCCAGTTCAAGCACTGACGCGCTCAAATCAGCCCAGGCGTTGCTGCAAAAAGGCAAGTATGCGGAAGCCGCTGCCGCATTTAAGGCCGTGGTCGAAAAAGATCCAACATCGGCAGAAGCTAAGGCAGGGTTGATCCGCAGTCTATCCCGGGATGAACAGTTCGACGACGCGGAAGCAGCAGCCAAGAGCGCAGTTGGTTTACTGCCCCAATCGGCGCCAGTGCACGCGGCGTATGGCGATTTGTATTATCGCCTGGGCAAGTTGGGTGAAGCCGAAGGCGAGTACCGAAATGCGCTGAAGCTGGATGCAAATTCATCCCGCGGATGGTGGGGTATTGCACGAATCTACCAAGCTGTCTCCATGCACAAGCATGCCAAGGACGCCTTCGCAAAAGCTCACGAACTCGATCCATCCGACCCGCAGATTACTCGCAGTTGGTTTGCCAGCGAACCAGCAAAGAGGCTTGCAGGTTTGAGAGAGAGTGTCCTCAAATCACATTCCGGAGATGCGCCTTACAATGCCATTGCTTCTGCTTTAAGTGAAGGCAAGGTATGGACGTTGGCCACTGAAATCAAGAAGATCGATGTTAGATTGGAGCCCATTTTTCAAGACGGCACACACATGAGTGGATTCGGCCTGAAAGTGAAGCTCAATGATGGCACCTCATTTGTCCCCAAGCTGGATACAGGCGCCTCGGGGCTTGTCCTGGGACGTAAGATCGCCGAAAGAGCAGGCGTTATCAGGTTGACGGACAGCGAATTTGGCGGAATAGGAGATTCCGGACCGGTCCAGGGCTACTTAGGCTGGGTGGAGAAAATGACGATTGGCGACGTCGAGTTTCACAATTGTATTGTCGAAGTCTCCAGCAAGAGTGACGTTGCAGATGATAGCGGCCTGCTGGGTGGTAATGTGTTTGATAAATTCCTCATCACGATTGACTTCAAGGAACGGAAACTCCAATTGGCTCCCTTGCCGCAAAATCCCGCCGCCGGCAAGAACGATGACGAAGCGCAGGACCGGTATATTGCTCCTGAGATGCAGTCATACACTAAAGTATTCCGGTTCGGTAAGGACTTGGTAATACCGGTAGTAGTGAGTGACAAAACCACCGGTCTGTTCATTTTGGATACTGGATCTTTCGCCAATAACGTCTCCCCTAAACTCGGGCAGGAGGTTACCAAGATCCGTTCCAACGATAGAATGCGCATCCACGGCGTCAGTGGTTATGTGAAGGACGTGGAGAGCGGCGACAAAGTCATTTTGCAGTTTGGAGGCATGCGGGTAAGAAGTGATGACATCGTGGTAATTGACATGCGGGCACCTAGTCATTGGGACGGAGCGGAGATATCGGGCCTCATTGGGATTCGAACTCTCGTGCAGATGAAATTTACAATCGACTACCGCGACGGGTTGGTGAACTTCGAGCCGTACGAACGTAAAGCAGCCAGAGATTGAATTGACTGGACGCAATGTGGCTGGGTCTTCGTTGCAATACAATCGCCTGATGCTGCCCCTGCTCTTTCTGCTCATCCTCAGTCACAGTCGATACGGTCAAGCTTCGTCTGCCACTATTTCCGACGCGGTTACTTCCGCTCGTGCCCTCTTCAAACAAGGCAAGTTTCACGAGGCCGCTGCTGCCTACAGGGCCGTCGTGGAAAAAGACAAGTCATCGGCGGCCGTCTACTCGGGGCTCGTGCAAAGCTACCTGCAAGCTGATGACATCCCTGCGGCTGACGAGGCTTCAGAGCAGGCGCTGAAGGTTCTTCCGCAGTCAGGCCTGGCGCATGCGATTCGAGGTGACGTGTATTTCCGTAAGGGTCTCCTGGCGGATGCGGAAACGCAATACAGAACCGCAGTGGAGCAGGATGAGAAGTGTGCGCGGGCATGGCTGGGAATGGGGAAGATCTATTCCACGGTTTCCCGTCAGGAGCAAGCCAAGGAAGCTTTCGCCAAAGCACACACTCTTGATCCCGACGATGGAGATGCCTGGTATCGCTGGGCGGTGCTGTTGCCGTTTCCGCGAAGCGTAAACGAACTGGAAAAACATCTGGCTGAATTCCGGTCCACGCCGGATGAGGAACGCCATGAGCGCGAATTCATTGATCTGCTGAAAGGCATTGGCAATCGCGAAGTCTGGGCAGCATCAAAAGACAGCAATCAAACAGAAATCAAGCTGGAGACCGTTACCCCGCGCCCTGGAATTGTGGTGGGGCTTGGATTACGTGCGAAATTCAATGACTCCGCCAGCAGCACGCTGCTTCTCGATACAGGAGCAACCTGGGTCACCATTTCACGCAAGTTGGCGGAGAAAATTGGCGCGCGAAAGATCTCCGACTACGGCTTGGAAGGCGTGGGCAGTTCGGCCCCGGCGGCGGGTTACTTTGCCTGGGTAGACAAAATCACCCTGGGAGAAGTGGAGTTCCATGATTGCGTGGTCCATGTCAGGATAAAAGATGACCTGGACGGACCCGATGGACTGGTCGGGGCAAATATTTTTGCCAGATATCTGGTCACGATTGATTTTCCGGCGCACAAACTTCGTCTGGGCCCGCTTCCTCAGGCGCCGCCCTCTGCCAGCGAGACGCTGGTACATCCATTCGCTGGGAAAGCTGATCCACAGGCATTCAACTTTGGCCACATTTTCCTGTTGCCTGCGCACGTGAACCGCTCCACTGCCCTTTTTGTTCTGGATACTGGCGCCAACACCAGTTCGATCACTCCGGATTTTGCCCGAGCTGCGGGCAAACCTCATGAGATCCGTGAGAGCGTCACTGGCAGCAATGGAGTCGTGAATAAGGTATTCGTCCTTGAAGACGCAGTGTTGCAATTCTCATCTATTCCCGAGTCCGCCTCCAATCTGCTCGCTTT
>DATDGH010000862.1:0-1994 GCA_036522215.1 Candidatus Angelobacter sp.
GAAGGCAGCAACGCCATGTTCTTCCAGCCAGGGGATGTTGACGCTTTGGCCGAAAAGCTTACCGTCCTGATCAACAATCCCGGGCTAAGACGGGAAATGGGCGCCAACAGTAAATTGGAACTTGATTCAATAATTGATTACGAATCCATGGTCCGTGCCTACGGCCTGGTTTTTCAAGAAGCGTGGCTTAGCGGCAAGCCACGCGGGATCTCGAGATAGAAGCCCAAACAGGCCGACCCCAGCGCGCGGAGGGGAATACGCCAATGCCCCTGGCTTCACCCTAAAAGCGGCAGTTGGAGGAGAGAGAGTGTATATTAAGTGAATGGGAGAGAACGAGATAGAAGGAAAAATGGGTCTGGATATGGTTCACCCAACGGGTGAAGAGAGTTCGGAGGCAGGCAAGGCGCTGATCGTGAACACATTCGGGGGCGCGATCCGGTTGGAATGGGAGCACGATGCACCGATGACGGCGGTGGGACTGCTGCCATTTTTCGTCGAGTTTCTAAGAGAGGGGAAGCAGTTTGAGAGGTGGGTTGAGGAGTGTCCGATACACATGACGAGCCCTAATGCTCCAACGAAAGCGGACATATTGGGAACGTACCTGTTGGGAGTGCTTGGGGGACAGAATCGGTATGCGCACATAACGGCGTTGCGCAATGACGCAGTGACGCCGAAGCTGCTGGGGATGAGACAAGTGATGAGCGAGGACTCGATCCGGCGGTCGTTCAAGGAAGTCGAGGTGGAGAGCGCCGAGAAGTGGCAATTGAGTCATTTGGCGAAGACATACGGACCGTTGCTGGATGAGCCCTACATCTTGGATACCGACACGACGGTGAAGCCGCTATACGGGAGGCAGGAAGGGGCGGTGGTGGGCTACAACCCGCACAAACCTGGGCGGCCTTCACATGTTTACCACACGTACTTTCTGGCGACACTGCGGTTGGCAATGGACGTAGAGGTAGAGGCAGGGAATCTGACCGCGTCGCCCTATAGCCAGCCAGCGTTGTGGCGATTGGTGGATGGGTTGGAGCCCAAGCGGCGTCCGTGGCTGATGCGTGGTGATTGTGCATTCGGGAACGAGTCGACGATCAGCGGCTGCGAATCACGCGGGGTAGATTACCTGTTCAAACTGCGTTTGACCGCCAATGTAAAGAGATTGGCCGATATGGTTTCATCTTCGACCGAATGGGAGAATGCAGGGAAGGGTTGGGAAGGAGTGTTCAGCGAGTTGAGGCTGAGCGGTTGGAGCAGGTCGAGACGAGTGGTAGTTCTAAGACGACGGCTGAAGGACAGGCGCAAACCCAAGCGGGGGAGAAAGAGAGCCGATCCATTGTTGCCGTTCCTGGAAGGATTTCCAGAACCGGAATGGTACGAGTACGCAGTGCTGGTGACTTCGCTGAAAGATGAGATTGTGACCATCGCGCAACTGTATCGCGACCGGGCCGATATAGAGAACGCACTGGACGAGTTGAAAAATCAGTGGGGCTGGGGCGGCTACACAACTCAGGATATGAAGCGCTGCCAGATTACGGCTCGGATAGTCGCCCAAATTTACAATTGGTGGTCCATCTTTGTGCGCTTAGCAGTGCCCGATCAGCATCTCGAAGGTGGAACCAGCCGTCCGCTATTGATGGACGCAGTCGGCAGACAGACGAAGCATTCTGGACAGACAACGCTGAAGGTCACCAGCAGTCATGCCAAACGCGGTGCGGTACAAAAAGCCCTCAGCTCGATAACGGCATTCCTGAAGAAGATTCCAACAATCACGGAGCAGTTGAATATCCACGATCCTTGGCGGCTAATTCTCAGCGCTGCCTTCCGCAATTTCCTCCGTGGCAGGGTTCTTGGCTCCGCCCCCATCTCCATTTCTACCGGCTAACCGCCGGTTTTAGGATAATTGCAATATGAAACATTTGACACGAATCACGTTTGATCCGAAGGTAATGGGCGGGAAGCCCTGCATTCGGGGAATGCGCGTCACGGCCGGGACACTT
>DATDGH010000863.1:0-6659 GCA_036522215.1 Candidatus Angelobacter sp.
ACGTGAATGGCTTCTGGTACATCGCCAAAGCCATGAACCTGGCCCAGGCGCAAGGGAATAATGATGCCAGCCAGGGAATGGAAACTTACGCCAGGGACAAATATCGCTCTTACCACGGCAGCGAAGAGGGCTGGAGCCAGATCGTAAGAAGAGCGGCGAGCGAGAGCGCTCCACCTGCCACTCCCATTGTGGAGAAAATGCGAACGCCGGCGGAGATGGCGCTGCTCAAGTTCCAGCAGAACGATCCAAGTTCTTTGAGTGACATTGAGTTGGTTTTGACGTATCGAGATGCTTCGCCTGCTAATAAGGATGCGGCGGACAAAGTTTGGCAAGCTCTTGGTGACAAGAACAGAATGCGGGTGCCTATTAAGGTCGTCTCTTCAACCAGGGAAATCATCCAGGGCGCCATTACTGAGGACAATCAGAACGCGAACAAAGCCGACATCCGCATCGTGTTGCAAAAACCTACGACTCATCCGCCCGCGGTGGGCTCCGTGGTCGAGGTGGAAGGCGTGATGACCGGCTACACGCCGCAACCTTTTATGTTCACCATGGGAAGAGCCGAGCTAGCAGTCGCCAAACCGGCGCCGCACATGCAGTTGAGCGCTGCAGACATTGAGAAATTGCTCCAGGGAGGCGTAACTCCCAAGCGCGCCACTGAATTGGTGAAACAAAGAGGAGTGGATTTCGCTCTGGACGATTCCACGGAGGCCAGTCTGCGCAAGGCAGGTGCAACCGATGAATTGCTGCTGGCGATTGCGAAAGGGAAAACACAGTAGTTCAATGGAGACCCAGGAAAAAGCATCGCTGGTGGGTGAAGGTGGGACAAACAAGGGCAAGCGCTACGCCCTGAGTGGGTCCGCGATCAAGATCGGCCGCATTCCCGGACAAAACCAGGTCGTGCTGGAAGACTCAGAGGTCTCGCGGTTTCACGCCACCATCCTGGTCTCCTCTGCCGGGGAATTCCGCCTGCAAGACAGCTCAGCCAATGGAACCTATGTCAACGGCCAGCGAGTTGAAACTGCCCTGTTGCAATCGGGAGACCGCATTCGTTTTGGCCTGAACCAGGCCAACACCTTCCTCTTTGAAGCACCCGACGTAGCGGCGCAAAAAGATTCCTCCGATGGTCATGGAACTGTCCTGGCCCACGCCGTGGCTGCCAGGCGCAGGCAAACTGTGGTTGCGCCTCTTGAAGATTTGCCGGCGCAGCATCCTCGGTTTCAACTGGTTCTGGACAAGTATGCGGTTCAGGATGTGCCGCTTGAGAACAACCGCTTGCTGCTGGGGCGGCTTGCGGGCAAGGGCCGCTTCGCCGTTGATCACTCGTCAGTTTCAGAAAGGCACGCGGAAGCTGTAATTGGCGGTGATGGCAGGGCAACTCTTACCGATCTGAAATCCCTGAACGGAACTTTCGTAAATGGCGAACGGATCACCAGCAAAGTTCTGGAAGAGGGCGACCTGGTGCAGCTCGGAGCCTGTGAGAGCTATCTGCTCCTGTTTCGCGATTCGCGTCCGCGCGAACAGAAGCTGAGCGAGATCGAGTTGAACCAGCCCGTGATCCGGTTGGGCCGCAATCCTGCCAACACCATTCATCTGGAGCATCCGACCGTCTCTGCCTTTCACTCTGAGATCCACAAGCACAACAGCAACTTTGAACTGATTGACCTGGAATCCAGCAATGGGACGTTCGTCAATGGCGTTCGCATCCAGCGCAAGGTGCTGCAGACCAGGGACCGCATCAGCCTGGGCGCGATGCAGTTCGTCTTCAACGGTCAACAATTCGAACAGCAGGCAGACGGCACGCGGATCCGCCTGGTAGCCCAGCAACTGCGGGCTGAGGCGCGGGATTTCCAGACCGGACGCACGCTGCGGCTGCTGGATGACATCTCCCTGGTGCTGGAACCGTGCGAGTTTGTCGGCTTACTGGGGCCGTCGGGCGCAGGCAAATCTACTCTTATGGATGCCCTCAACGGCTTCAGGCCGGCGGCCCAGGGAAAAGTCCTGCTGAATGATCGCAGTCTCTATGAATACCTGGCGGTCCTGCGAACGTTGATCGGGTACCTGCCGCAGGATGACATCCTGCATCGCGTGCTGACGGTTCGCGAGTGCCTGTTCTATTCAGCCCGGCTGCGCCTGCCGGATGACTATAGCGACGCTGAGATTCGAACCCGCGTCAACGAGGTGATTCGCAATCTGGAACTGAGTGAGCGCGCGGAAAACTGCATTCATCAGCTCAGTGGCGGACAACGCAAGCGTGTAAGCCTGGGAATCGAGTTGCTGAGCAAGCCGAGTTTGCTATTCGTAGACGAGCCAACCGCCGGCCAGGATCCGCGGACAGAAGCCAAGTTGATGGAGCTCTTCCGCGAGATCGCGAATAAAGGGGCCACGGTCGTCATCAATACTCACCTGCTGGGCTCGTTCAGCCTCCTCGACAAGGTAGCCGTGCTGGTCCGCGGCAAACTGGCATTCTTCGGCCCGAGCCAGGAGATGCTGCCCTACTTCAAGGCCCAGCGGCCGCACGAAGTTTTTGATCGTCTTCACGAGCATTCGCCGGAGCACTGGGGAGACACATACCGTCAGTCGAGTCTATGCAAGCAATACATTCAGGATGCGATCCGGCGGGAAATCCCTGACACACCAGCGAAGGCGCACCTTTCGCCCAGAGAATTGAAGGTGCGCCATTCCAGCATCCGTCAATTCTTCACCTTGCTGTCCCGGCAGCTTACTCTGAAAGTGAAGGACAAAGGCAACGTGGCGGCGCTGCTGGTGCCACCGGCTCTGATTGCTCTCTTGATGGGCTTCATGAAGCAGGGTCCCAACGAACCCAAGTCCCTCTTCATGATGGTGCTGGTCGCCTTGTGGTTCGGGTGCTCAGCCTGCGTGCGAGAAATTGTTGATGAGACCTCGATTTACAGGCGGGAACGGCAGCGAGACCTGAAAATCGGCAGCTATCTTGCTTCCAAGCTGGCCTACCTTATCGCGGTGGCGGGATTGCAAACCGGTCTATTCGTTGGCGTGATGACCATCATGGGATCGCAGGAAGGCCATTTCCTGGGAGCCTGGGGGCTGACCTGGCTGCTCGGCGTCCAGGGCGGACTCATTGGATTGCTGATTTCCGCGATTGCATCCAGCGCCGAAAAAGCGCTCTACGCATTTCCCCTCACCATGATTCCGCAGCTTCTGCTGGCAGGACTGCTGATTCCAGTCACACCTTTGCATCCGTTCTATCCCAGAGTCGTCAACGATCGAATTCAGGTTGTAGATGTGCCCGCCGAACTCCAGCAACGCGGGATGGGCAAGACATTTCACTACGTTCTCTCCCCTTTGATGGCGGCCCGTTGGGGTTTGGAAGGGCTGGCCGATCTTTATATTCACGATAACGAACGCTATAGCTTTGCCCTGCTGAACAGCATAGCCATCACTTTTCATCCCACGGATGCTCAAACCATGCGCATGGCGTTGGAGCAGAGTACCGGAGACGAGAGTCCACCTTCTTCACCGCCTGCGACGCTGAAGTACCTTGCAGTGCTGGGGATTTTCACGTTCGTGATGTTTACCGGTCTGGTCCTGGCGCTGATGCGAAAGGAGAGAACTGCGCATGCTGGTTGAGCTGCATCTGCTGGGAACGGCGGAGCGCTGGCGCATCGCAACTTCACGCGCTCGCCTTGGACGGAATCCCGGTTGCGAAGTTCCGCTTGCTGCAGATCTTTATCCCATGGTCTCGCGCGAACACGCGATTCTCACCATGGAGAACGGCCGCATGCGTTTGACCGACAACCACAGCAGCAATGGCACCTTTGTCAATGGAACCAGGACATCCAACGCCATGCTCACCAAACTGGACCGCTTCAGGCTGGGCAGCGATGGCCCTGAATTCGAGATTCTGGTAATCGAAGATCAGCCCGCGCCTGGCGCCCCGACATTGGCAGAACGTGATCCTGCAAACATAAAGACCCAGATTGAAAAAGCAGATCCAGCAGATACTCCCACCCGAATCGCAAAGCTGTCTGAAAAGCAGGACGGCGGTCCGGCTGCCGCGAACTTGCTAAAGAAAATGGAGCCAAGCCAGTCTGATCAATCCAATCGCAGTGCGGCCGGGACAAATGGCTCCGGGCTCTCCCAGGAGGAAGAAGAGATGATTGAGCAAAAGCTGAACTCACTTAGAAATCTGGCTTACCTGCTGGTGGCGATGGTAGCAGTCCTGCTGGGCGTGATCTTTTATCAGAACCAGCAGATTGATAGAAACCGGGCAGAGTTGAATGACATGCGCCGCCAGGCACAAAGTGCGGTCGCCCAGTTTACGCCGACACTGGACCAGAAGCTGGGCGCTCTGGACCAGCGGCTAAGCACGTTTGACCAGCGTTTGAACCAGGTGGATACAAAAATGAAGGATACCGAAGATCAGTTTATGACCAGGCTGAATGATGAAATACCACGAATGCTGGATAGGTATGTGGACCACAAGATGAAGCAGCTCAGCCAGGTGGTGCCTAAGTGAATCGGGTCATCGGGTCATCCGGTCGTCGGGTCATCGGCAGAGTGATTTCTGCTAAAGCAGAATGCAGGCCCACTACAATTATCTTCATTATCGCAATTTCTGTATTGCTGCTTTTCGGCAGCGGCTGGGCCCAGTCTGTGCATTCGGAAACTGAGCCTGACCTCAGGGGCCAGATGCAACTGGATATCGTGGACACCAGCCTGCTGGACTATTCAGCCAGCAAGCTGGTGCTGGGACTTACACTCTCTATCAGTTCGAAACGCGACCTTACTCTGGAACAGATTGTCCTGCATGGCCTCCGGATCAATGGGCTTCCCGTGTATGCGGCGCCGCTAACGCAGCGGCTTCAACTCCATTCCGGCGAAAAGAAGCTTCTACCCGATCCGTTGCCGGTCACCATTTACCTGCGCGACTTGGATTCCGTGGCTCCGCTCGAACAAGCCATATCGACGGGCCACACGACGGTAGACGGCACCGCCTATGCCACAGTCCGCGTAAATCCGTTGGCAGCAATGTTGCTCCTCTCCCGCCACGTAGATGTCGCGATCAGCGTACATGAAGATGTTCTTCCCTTCAGCATTCCCGGCGGTCTGGCAGCCAAGGCTGCTGCCCTGGTAGTCCTGCATGCGGCCGATAAAGCTTTGCGCACGATCAGCACAAAAGTCACCACCAGCAAGGACCAGGCCTCCTCCTTCCGCCGCGATGCCATGAAGCAGTACGTGCCGCATCTGATGCTGGCATGCGCATACTTCGAGTTGCGAGGCGCTCAATCCGGCGCCACTCCCTTTCAATGGTGTGGCGTGGCGCTGGCTACTGCTCCTGATCTTGTGCTGGTTCCCAGGGAAGCGATCGAGCCCTGGAAGTTCGACACCGATATCGCCGACGCCATCCATGGCAAACATTTTTCTCTGAATACGGCGAGTTACGACCTGTGGTTGTGGCCGGCCTCTGCCCCAATACAAAAGGCGGGCGAATTGAATCCAGACACTGCTTTGCGATTGAGCCGGAAACAGTTTTCCGTACTTAAGATGCCTGACCACGACGAGCACAAGATCCTGGCGCTGGAAGATTCGGGTAAGACACAAAAGATTTCCGTAGCCAGGCGTGACAGCTCGTCTGATCTGGCGTTATTACAAGTAAGCAAATCCGCCGCGGCCTTTGGCGCTTTGCCGGCGGCCGGTGATTCATCGGCATCGGAATGGGACACCGTGGCGCTTTTCCGCTTTCGTGATGGATTGCGAGGCAGCTCTGCCGCTCCTGAGCTGATTGAGGTACCGGCCAGGAGGAATGGCACGCGCATCGAGTTAGGCGAATTAGTGGACAGCTCCGTGTTTGGATCGCCCATTGTCGCTCCCGAAGGCGTGGTCGGAATTGTCCAGGACCAGAGCAGCGGAGTTACCTGGGCAGAGGCGGTCAGAGTGCTGAAGATAGGAACCAGGTAACAGTTAGAGGGAACAGGAAGATCGCCGCGATCCGGTGATCGCCGTGATCTGGAAAAATCTGGTGAGATTGATCAACAAAACGAAATGCACCAGAGATGGCAGGCGGTTTCATCGACTGTCGGTTTCCCTATTTCTTATCGCGGCTTTATTCTGTGCACTTCCTGCCAACGCTTCAGAACTTTTCGGGCCATCAGGGGTCCAGGCACAGGCGGTGCGCCAAGGGAGCCTGGGAAGTTGCTACTTTCACTCTGCTATTGCCGCCATTGCCGCCACTGATCCTGCAACGATGCAACGAGCCATCCAAACCATCAAGTCAGGTCAATGGAAAGTGACCTTTGCCGACGGAAAGAGTGAAAACGTCTACCTGGCCGACGTGCAATATACGCGCAACAGCGGGTTTGACCGCTCAGACGGCCTCTGGGTGTCAATCTTGTTTCGCGCCTATGCGCAGCGGATCATGCGTGAAGGGTTGCTAGAGGCTGTGGCCGCCACTGATCTTCCGGCCATGCTCAAATCCAGGGGCAACTCTTTTTTTTCGAGCGATGACGTGCTGCTGCTGGTCTATGACCGCGCCATTCGCAGCGCCATCAGCCAGGATGGCGACATCAACCGCAAGCTCCTGGCGGACCAACTTGATCATGAGATGTCCGTGGTGTTCGTTCCTGCACCCACGCGACAATTCCTGCAGCACATGCTGGATAGAACGAGTTTTCTTGACG
>DATDGH010000864.1:0-2709 GCA_036522215.1 Candidatus Angelobacter sp.
CACAATTGTGGAGCTCGCCTGCGTCACTTGTTCGCCAATGCTCATGCGCCCTTCATTTCAAAGCACTTTGAACTAATAACACAAGACCGTGCCTTACGACTCCCGTGCTAAGCGAAAATCCGTAGCTTATCGCAGGCAAGGTGTATTGCCGTTGGGTTTGGCCAATTACTAACTACTAATTACTAACTACTGCTTTTGTTCTACAATCAGCACACAAGCATCCCCCTACGTTCGAACAAGCGGAATTGAGATGGATTTCTTTACTCTTTTTTTCTTGGTGTGCCTGATCGGCCTGCTGATCTATGCCTACAGGATCGAGGATCGACGCCAAAGCGATGCCGACAAATTCTCAGAGACAGCTTCAGCCCTGATCTCCAGGGTTTACGCTCTGGAACAGCAGTTGAAGACGTTGGCAGCGCACACCAGCGCGCTGGCAGATAACTTAACCGCTGCGCCGCCGGTCTCGGAAGCCTCTCAGGTTCAACCGCCGAAACCGATTGTGTCCCCGCCAGCCGTGCCTGCGCAGCCGGCCGTTCCCGCAGCGGCCAGTGCTCCACTGGCTACGCCTCCAAAACCCATTGCCCCGCCAGCCCCAACCGCCCCAGCCGCTCCGCCTGCTACTGCGATTCCGCTTCCCGTGAGCCGGCCTGCGGCTACTCCAGCAACGCCGGTTCACGCTGCTGCTGCAGCAGTTCCGCAGGAAACAACGGCTGAGTTCGCGGCTAAGGTGGCAACCGCGTTGGCACAAAAAGCGGCTGCGTCTGCCAGCGCGTACCCATTCTCCCCACCTTCCAGCCAAGCCTCCGCCCGCGTGCAGTCAACATCCAGTGTGCCGTTTGAAAACTTTCCGGCAGCCCGAAAAGCTCCCAAAATCGCCAAGCCTAAGATCACGCTGGAAACCATTGGCACCAAGTGGCTGCCCAAGGTAGGCATCACTATCCTGGTCCTGGGTGTGGCTTTCTACACGGCATCGAAGTGGGAAAACATTCCGCCCATCGCTCGCATTCTTCTCTTTTATCTCCTGGGCGCCGCAATGCTCGCCCTGGGAATCTTTTTGGAGCGCAAGGAGAACTACAAGGTTCTGGGCCGCGTGCTCATCGGCGGCGGCTGGGCCATCTCCTTCTTCACTACCTATGCCATGCGGCATGTCGCGGCCGCCGGCATCATCCAGTCAGATGTGCTGGATCTCTTCCTCATGCTCGCCGTGGCCGGCGCCATGGTCTGGCACACGCTCCGCTATAACTCCCAACTGGTCACAGGAGTTTCCTTTCTGCTTGGTTTTGTGGCAGTCAGCGTTAGCCATGAAACCGCCTTCAGCATGACCGCCGGGGCCATCCTCGCTCTAGGCTTGAGCATACTGGTGGTGCGACGCCAATGGTTTGAGCTGGAAGTAGCAGGCATCGTGGCCAGCTACGCCAACCATTTTTACTGGCTCTATCTCACCTTCCAACACTTCGGCCACCAGAAATTCGACGGGTATCCCGCCAGCGTGGGCCTCATGGTTTCCTATTGGGCGATCTTCCGAGTCTCTTACCTTGTACGCAAGGTTTCAGACAAACAGCAGGAGGCTATCTCTACGGCTGCCGGCTTGCTGAACCCACTGCTCTTTCTGGCCGTGATGAAGTACCAGTCATTCCATCCGGAGTGGGCATTCTGGGCATTGCTGATCATGGGCGCGCTCGAGTTCACACTCGGACAGTTGACGCTTGCGCGCCAGCGCAAAGCCCCATTCCAGATTCTCTCCAGCCTGGGCGCCACTCTCATGGTGACCGCTGTGCCGTTCAAATATGCCGGCAGCCATTCGTTGGAGCTCTTGTGGATGGCGGGCGCGGAAGCCTTTCTGCTGGCTGGAGTTTTCACCAAAGAAAGATTGTTCCGCTACTTTGGCGGGATCATCTCCTTGCTGGTTGCCGCCTATGTTTTTGGCTGGCCCCCGAACGGACTTGTCTATCAGGCGGCAAACATCGTCAACGGCCAGCCGCACTCGAATCCCCAGCTCAGCATCGTTCTGGCCGTGATTGCCGCTCTGTTCTATGTGAACAGCCACGTCGTCGGCAGACTCTGGCAGCAACTGTTCGATTGGGACCTGGAGAAACAGGCGCTGAACGCGCTCTCCTTTATCGCAAGTATTTTTGCGGTAGGCGCGGTTTACACCTCGGTTGCCAACAACGCCGTGGCAGTCGTCCTGGCACTTCTGGTGACTGCACTGGCATGGACGGGTAAACAGTTCCGCATCTCTCCTTTGGTTTATCAGGCGCACTGGATTGCGCTGCTGGCCATTGCCGATGTCAGCATTACCGGCGTGCATCTGGACGCCTTCTGGCACTCCTTGCCCGAGCGCGTAATTTCCCTTGGCCTGGTGGCTGCTCTCTTGTACCTGAGCTCCAACTTCGTTCGCATGGAGGCCATCACTGCCAGGCCGGAGCTCGGCGTCGAACTCTATCGCTGGGCAGGAACGGGCTTGATCACCCTGGCCATCTGGATGCAGATCTGGTATGCGCCCATCCGCCGTGATTGGCTGATCGCCGTCCTCTGGACGGCCCTGGCGCTGGTGCTATCCCTGGTAGGCCAATTCCTCAAGCGAGCTGAATTCCGCTGGCAGGCATTCACTCTGGCGGTCCTGTCGTTTATCTGCGCCATCGTGGTGAACTTCGATTTTGGCGAACAGTTCCACCATCTCACTTACCGGCTGATCTCAGTCACCCTGGT
>DATDGH010000865.1:0-6742 GCA_036522215.1 Candidatus Angelobacter sp.
GCTATCCGCCTAAGAAGCTGCCAGTCCAGTTTGATCTCAGCGTAAGCAAAAGCGTTAAGAAGAAGAGCACCAAGCCACATCCTAACAAGCAGAGCCCGAACATCCACTGACCGCAGTAATTAGTACTTAGTAGTTAGCCAACGACAACCCCAAAACCGTCTGAGCCGCGAATTCATGCGAACGGGGCGAATTATGCCGCTTTCGTTAGAATTCAATGCTTCTGACTTCCTGGATTTCGGGCGCCTGTGCAAGTTCATGCAGGGCGGCTTCGGGGGGTTCGTGGTCAACCTGGACGACGGCCATTGCTTCTCCGCCGGCTTCGTCGCCGCGACCCAGGGCGAAATTGGCGATATTGACGTTATGGCGGCCGAGAATGGTGCCCACTTTGCCGACCACGCCGGGCACATCGCGATTGCGCATGTAGATGAGCTTGCCTTCCAAGGGGACTTCAATATGGATATTGTCGACGCCCAGTAGCCGCAGCGAAGTTCCGCGGAGAACCCCGCCTCTGACCCGGCGCTGATCGGAAGCGGTTTTCAGAAGAAGGGAGACTACCTCCGCGACAGCCCCTGAAGCGGGTTCCTTCCGGTCTTCATGCACCTGGATGCCGCGCTCCTGAGCGATGGCAGCAGCATTGACGACGTTGGCCCGTTCGGCGATGCGCTGGTTGAGCACTCCCTGGATCGCGGCATTGCGTATCAGTTCGGTCTTCCATTCACAGATGCGGCCGGTGTAGCGAATTGAGATCTCCTGCACCGAGCCGGAGATCACGTTAGCCAGAAATGCACCCAGCTTTTCCGCCAGGGCGATGTAGGGCTGCATCTGCGCATATTGCTGATCATCAATGGAGGGCATGTTGACGGCGTTCTGAATCACGCCGCGCTTGAGGTACTCGCGCACCTGGCTGGCAATCTGTACGCCCACAGCCTCCTGAGCTTCAAGAGTTGATCCTGCAATGTGAGGGGTGGAGATCACGTTTTCCAGCGACGGCAACGGAGAATTCTTCGGCGGCTCTTCCGTAAACACATCCAGAGCGGCGCCGGAGACTTGCTTGCCGGCGAGTGCCGTGGCCAGCGCCGCTTCATCCACCAGCTCTCCGCGAGCACAGTTGATGATGCGCACGCCGCGCTTCATTTTGGCCAAGGCTTTTTCGTGAATCATCCTTGTCGTCTGTGGCGTGAGGCCGACGTGCAAAGTAAGATAGTCGGCCGCGGCATAGACATCGTCCAGTTCGGCCAATTGGATTTCCAGCGAACGCGCAACCGAGGCCGCCACAAACGGATCGTGTGCGATGATCTTCATCTCAAAGGCCTTTGCGCGTCTGGCTACCTCCATGCCAATGCGGCCCAGACCGACGATTCCCAGCACTTTGCCGCGAAGCTCTGTTCCCTGAAGCGATTTCTTTTCCCACTTGCCGGCGCGGGTGGTGGCATCGGCGCGGCACAGATTGCGGGCCAGCGCCAGCATGAGAGCGAGCGTATGTTCCGCTACCGCCACGGCATTGGCGCCGGGCGTGTTCATGACTGCGATCCCGGCTTTGGTGGCGGCTTCCAGATCAATATTGTCTACGCCGACGCCAGCACGGCCGATCACGCGGAGTTTTCGCGCCCCGCGCAAGACTTCATCGGTAACATCCACAGCCGAGCGAACGATCAGGGCATCGGCATCGGCAAGAGCCGGAGCCAGCTTGCCATCCAGTTGTTCCGGCGTAATGACAGTCCAGTCCGGCTCCTGTTTCAGGAGTTGAACAGCATGGGCGGAGACTTTTTCCGCAATCACGATTTTCATAAAGGGTTCCCGTTAAAACCTACGCGCCACCATCCGCTTTGGGGCAAACGCCCCAAAACAGCTTGGAAGAAATAGGGACCTCTCTCCCGCTTTGCGGGCTCGAGGTAAACTGTAAGACCGTCGCTTCGAGGTAAACTTCAAAACCAACTGCAAACTCAGGAAGCGAATATCAACTGCGCCGCGCGCAGGCCCACGCCCAGTTCTATTTTTCTGCCGATTTCCACCAGCACATGCTCGAGCGCGCCAATGATGGCAATGGTGTCCAGATAGTCATAAAGGCCAAGGTGGGCGATGCGGAAGAGCTGTCCTTTCATCTCGCCCTGGCCGTTGGCGATGATCGCTCCAAAGCGGCTGCGCATTTTCTTGGCGATTTCGCCTGAATCGATGCCGTCCGGTGAGGCGATGGCTGTAAGTGCTGCGCCGGGAGAACTTTTGGAAAACAATTGCAATCCCAAAGCCTGCGTAGCAGCGCGAGTCATGGCCGCTGCCGTCTCGGCGTTATGAATGAGCAGGTCCCGGCCCCTGACCAGATCGCCGCCACCTTGTTCGCGCAGGTAGTCCAAAGCGGTCGAGAGCGCGGCGACCAGCGCTGTTGAGGGAGTGTAAGAGGATTCTCCCTTGGCGCCATTCTTGCGTTCTTTGCGCAGGTCGAAGTAGTAGCGCGGGTTCTTGCTGGTTTCCATCCGCTGCCAGGCACGCTCGCTCACCGCACAGTAGGCCAGTCCGGGCGGAATCATCACTGCCTTTTGTGATCCACCGATAATGACATCCACGCCCCAGGCGTCAATATCGAAGGTTGTGGTGCCAAGCCCGGTAATGGCGTCCACCACCAGCAAGGTGTTGGTCCGCTGGAGAAGGCGGGCAATTCCTTCCACGTCGTGACGTACCCCGGTGGAGCTTTCTGTGCCTTGCATGTAGAGAGCAACATGGTTGGCATCGAGTTTCTGCTTGATCTGCTCGGGATTGACGGTCTCGCCATAAGGGGAGCGAACCATCTCCACCTGACAGCCATAGGTTTTGGCGAGCGACTCCCAGCGTTCCCCAAATTTACCCGCGGAGAGAACCAGCACTTTGTCGCCGGGAGAGGTGAGATTGCTTACCGCGGCTTCCATTGCGCCGGTGCCAGAGGCGGTAAACATGACGACATCATTCTTCGTGCCGACAAAGGTTTTAAGGTCGGCCAGCACTTTGCTGTATAAGGCGCGGAATTCGGCGGTGCGGTGGTGCATGGTCGCTCCCGCCATGGCTAATTGCGCTGAAGGCAAGAGCGGGGTTGGACCGGGAGTGAAGAGACGGGTCTTCTTGATCATTTCTCCTTTAGTTTACCTTGAACGCGGGGAACGGAGGTTAAACTACAAAGCTGAGGTAAACTGCACTGATGAATATCGGCGAGCAAGTGCAAAAGGACATGGTTGAGGCCATGCGCAGCCGCAATGAGCTGCGGCTTTCCACATTGCGCATGGTGAAATCTGCGCTCAAGAACAAGGAAATTGACAAACGTGCACCGCTGGATGAAAAAGAGTCACAACAGGTGTTGAGCACGCTCATCAAGCAGCGGCGAGACTCCATTGAGCAGTTCCAAAAAGGCGGACGGCAGGAGCTGGCCGATAAGGAAGCTGCGGAGATTACTATCATCGAAGCTTATCTGCCGAAAGCTCTGGGAGAGGACGACATTGCTGCCGCGGTGAAAGCCACAATCGCGGAAATGGGTTCGCCCACCATGAAAGACATGGGCACGGTCATGAAGAACGTAATGGCAAAGCTTCAGGCATCAGGCGCTCGCGTGGAAGGCAAAACCGTAAGCGATATGGTGAAGAAGCAGCTGGCTGGAAGCTAAGCCCGAGAATTTTGTAATTGGGTAATTGTGTAATTTGAAAAATCACGCAGCAAATTCTTTTGCTTGCGAGCGGCAGTTTTCGATTTTCAAATTGAGCAGTTACTAAATTTCCCGATTACCAATCTTTACAAAACGAAATACCTGCTGCACGCATCTCAACGAATTAGGCAGGCTTCGTCCATCTCCTATCCTGATTCTCCCCAAGGTCGTAATACCCTCGTGATTTAGCACTCCGGAGCTGTTGCTGCCAAAATGCAGGTTGCCTGAGTAATTACTTGCAGAAGGAAAACTATTCTGCCGATACTACGTTCGAATGAGTAGGCGCTCCCTGAGTCTGAAAGTGACACCGGCAGATAAAGCTGCCGGCGATGTAAACAGGCAAGGAAGGAGAACGCAACCATGATTTCTGAATCCAATCCGCTGCAACGGCTGTTTCAGGAGCTGGTGGAGCAGAACTATGAAGAAGTGGGGATCCGCAATTCAGAGATCCATGCGTATGTCTCCAACCTGCTGACCGAATTCTGCGAATCAGAAAACCTTTACAAGATCAGAGATGAGAGTGGGCAGCCCTTGCATGATATTGGTGCGATGCTGCTGGCAGCCGATCCGGTCTACGGTCCGGCGCCTTCATTCGACCGCGAACGCCAGGTGCGCAAACACATTGGAGACTACACGCTGTTTTTTACCGGAATGCGTCCGGAAGCGTTGCATCATTTTCACCTCCGCCGGGCCCGGTTGGAAGACATGGTGGACCTGATCCGGGCGGGTAAGGAAAGCTATTTTATCGTTTCTAAATTTGAGCATTTTGAATATGCCAAAGTCGCGCCTCTCTTTCGTAAGATGTCGCAGGAATTTGAGCAGTTGGTATATGGCTTGAACCAGGTGAAGAATCAATTGGAAGAGATGCAGCACCCAATCGTGCGCAAGACCAAAGAATTCATCATGTAAATCAGTAGTTAGTAATCAGTAGTTAGTAATTAGCAAAACCTTGATAAATCCCTGCCGCGGCTGTTTTTCCTTGTTCCAGCTTTGTGGTTAATGCTTTTCCTTAGTATTAAAATCTCAGCCATGACTGCCTTGCGTTTTGTCACCTTGTCTGGTGTACCCATTGAGATCACTGAACTCAAGTGGCCGTTTCATCAATCCACCTCCGGTTCAGACTGGTTTATCCTGCACGGGAAAGTTGATCTGCTGGATACTGGCGGAGAACAGCTGCATGCCGAGGTGGCCGTGGCCATGACCCAGACCATGAAGGACGCGATGGGTTCGCTCGAGCGCCAGAGTGCCGAGGGCATGGTAGTCAACGCCATCCGCAAGACCATCGACAACGGCCAGATCGCATTCCTCAAATCAGGCAAACTTCAGCCGGTGCATGTGACCAGCCGCTTTTACAGCTTCGTGCTGAAACAAGTCCAGTTTCCTACCCAATCGGAGGAGGCGGTGAGCGAGCTGATCAAGCGCGGCGTATTCTGGCTGGGCAGCCAGCAGTCGGTTGAGATTGCCAGCCGCTACGATTGCGAATACGTAAACTTTACGCGCGAAAAGATGCTTGACCTGGCAAAACGAATCGCGGCCCGAGGGATGATTCAGTTGGACGGAGATCGAGCCCGATCGACCGAGCTGCTGGGCAAAGAAGAAGCGAGCATTCGTGCGGCCATGCAAAAGGCCGTGGAAGCCGGTAAAGCAGCGACACGCATTAGCGCCTAAAAAAGAGCAAGTAGCATTCAGCCGGGTCATCGCAAGAAAAAAGCTAGGATCAGGTAGTCGTGACTACCCCATTACTTCAAGTCAAAAATCTGAACGTCACCTTTCCTACACAGAGTGGAGATGTGGCGGCGGTGCGCGACATTAGTTTCGAGATTCCTGAATCAGGGACGTTGGGATTGGTGGGAGAATCAGGTTCGGGAAAATCAGCAACAGCGCTGGCTGTAATGCGACTGTTGCCTCCACAGGCCAAGGTCGGCGGCCAGTTGCGTTTTGCCGGCCGGGACCTTCTCACGTTGCCGGAGGATGCCATGCGAAGCATTCGCGGGGCGGGCATCACCATGATTTTTCAGGAACCCATGACCGCTCTGAATCCGGTCATGCGGGTGGGCGACCAGGTGGCTGAGGCCATCCGGGCGCACCATCGCCTCAGCAAGGCGGAAGCCCGGCAGCGCACTGTGGAGGCCCTGCGCGAAGTCGCGATTCCTGATCCGGAGCAGCGTGCCCGGGATTATCCTCATCAGCTATCTGGAGGACAGCGGCAACGGGTCATGATCGCCATGGCGCTGGTAAATCATCCACAATTGCTGATTGCAGATGAGCCGACTACGGCGCTGGACGTCACAATCCAGGCCCAGATTCTGGAACTGCTGCGCAGCTTGCGGGATAAATATCGCCTGGCCATGTTGTTCATCTCCCACGATCTGGGAGTGGTGTCTCGCGTGTCTGACCGTGTGGCCGTAATGTATGGCGGAGAGATTGTGGAGATGGCGACGGTAGAGAGAATCTTCAAATCTCCGGCGCACGCCTATACTCACGGATTGATTGGAGCAATCCCTACCTTAAGGACAGTGCGCTCCCAACCGCTGGCGACGGTTGAAAAGCAGCCGCGCCACGATCCGATCCCCTTGACCGAGGTGGCTCCGGGACATTGGGCCCGCATTGTGAGACAGTCATAGGCAGAGCAGCAATCGTAAGCCCAAATTCCCAACTCCAATAGCCATGTACCTGCGACCGTCAGCAGGAGCAAGCGAATGATTTAGACTTGAATAGTTCCTTTGGACTCAACCTGCCGTGCGAATTCTTGTCCTGTCAGACATCCATGCGAACCTGGAAGCGCTAGAGGCTTGTCTGGCAGTTGCGCCTGCACATGACCGCGTGTTCAATCTCGGAGACATTGTCGGCTATGGTGCCAGCCCCAACGAGGTTGTGAGCCGTTCCCAGCAGTTGGGAAACATCTTTGTTCGCGGGAACCACGATAAGGCCTGTGCAGGACTGATCAGCCTGGAGGGCTTTAATCCCATAGCCGGGCTGGCGGTGATTTGGACGCAGCAACAGCTCACGCCGGAGAACCTGGAATTGCTGCGCGGGTTGCCATCCGGACCGATTTCACCTCTGGACGGCGTGACGTGC
>DATDGH010000866.1:0-2283 GCA_036522215.1 Candidatus Angelobacter sp.
GGAACGCCAGGAAAAATTAACGGCACAGGGCAAACCAACGTCTTCCACCCGATGAAAGGCCCCATGACCGTGCAAACCCTCCGTGGTTTGGCGAATTCGGGAGCCATGCACTGGCGCGGCGACCGCTCCAATGGACCTGAAGGAGACAATGCCACCAATGAGACGATCAGCTTCGAGAACTTCATTGATGCTTTTGCGTCCTTGATGAACGGGCAACCGCTCAGCCAGGCAGACATGCAAACCTTCACCAATTTCCAGCTGCAGGTTGTGCTGCCTCCCAATCCAGTGCGCAGCCTGGATAACTCCTTGAACACAGCCCAGCAGGCAGGCAAGAATTTCTTTGCCGGCAATCGTCCTGCGGACGGCGTTAACCTGGGAGTCCTGGGGGTGATCCTGGGGCAGACAGCATTCACTTGCAACGGCTGTCACGAGCTTGACCCGGCCGAGGGTCAATTTGGAACCAGCACGAACGCCAGCTTTGAAGGTATTCAGCAGATCTTTAAGATTCCACATCTGCGGAATATGTATACCAAGGTTGGAATGTTCGGCTTCCCGCGCGTCAGCTTCTTCAATAACGTGAGCACGGCTAACCTGGGCAACCAGGTACGAGGCTTCGGCTTTACCAATGAAGGCTCCGTGGACACGGTATTCCACTTTGTGAACGCCGTGGTATTCAATCCCACGATCAACTCCGGGTTCCCGTTGATCAACCCGGACGCCACGCGGCGCAACGTGGAGCAGTTCGTGCTTGCATTCGACTCCGACTTAGCTCCCATTGTTGGCCAGCAAGTCACCCTCAACAGCACCAACTCGAGCAGTGTAGGACCGCGCATTACTCTTATGGAGCAGCGCTGCGGAACCGCATTTACCTCCAAGGTGCTGGGCGGGACAACCACCGAGTGCGACCTGGTAGCCACGGTCGTGCTGAATGGTGCAGTCACAGGGTTCCTGTTTGATCCAACATCCGGGAACTTCTTTAACAGTGCCGGTGTTGCCACATCCGATACCGCCCTGCGCGCCCTTGCCGGAACCGCAGGCCAGGAAGTGCAGTTCACCGCAACCACGCCTGGCTCAGGCTCCCGCCTGGCCTTTTCAAGTAACTCTCTGTAACTAACTATCTCACCCCACGTGTCCTGAAATAAGGGCACGTGGGTTTCTTAACGATCCAATCCTGCATCTCACAATGGGAAAGCAAGGCAGCTCTCTTTAGTAGTTCTCATAGAAAGTCTGCATGCATTCGTTGAGTGTTTTTACTATCTTTTGGGTCGGTACGACCACGGTGCGGCTGCGGAGTCGCCCGTGTACAACAGCGCCGTTAAGGAGTTCCCGTTTGATCCGGCATTTCAGGAACTCCTTTGACGACGCTACTCTGCACAAGACTCTCCTAATCAACCATTGATTGCCGGTATTTCTACTCTGCCCGCCTAAGCAACACAAAAATTTCCGATTGCGTCTCACATACAAGATGTAAAATTTGCAACAGCGAGTGAGGGCCTGCGGACCTTCAGAGGGATCTTCTCCCCATGCCGAGGCGCACATGAACGTTCACATCAGCTACAAAGCTGGCAAGACTCCGGACGTAGAACGTGAATTTAAACATCAACTCGAAAAGCTTGAGCGCAGGTTACAGGTCTTCCGGCCTGAACTTGTGCATTTCCACGCCATTCTAGAGTTGCAGAACGGGCATAGCGCCAGAGCATCCCTGAACCTGCGTCTTCCTTCCGGACAAATGGCCGCGCAAAAATCCGGGGATACGGTGCTGGCCGCAATCAAGAATGCCTTTACCGATTTGCTGTCGCAGTTGAATAAGCACAAAGAGCTGTTGCGGGGCAATTGGAATTGGAAGCGACGCCGGGCTTCGGGGGGCCGTGATGCAACGGATGTGGCGTTGGAGCAGCCGACTGCTCTTCCACAACCCCGCACCGAGCAGGCTGAACCAGAGAATAGAGATGTGAGCACATGGATCAATGCCAACCTGCAAAAGCTGGAAAAGTTTGTTGACCGGGAACTTCGCTATCGCATTGCCACGCAACAAATTCATGAAGACCAGATTTCTCGGGAAGAGGTGATTGATGAAGTTATGGTCAGTGTGCTTTCCCATGAAGAGAGCAGCACTGATGATCTTCCCCTGGAGAGCCGGTTGTACCGGCTGGCCTTGCGGGCCGTCCGGCGCGTGGCAGAGGACAATGCAGACATAGCCACAGTTTCGCTGGATGCCCCAGCGGGCATGCAAAACGTTTCCGGCAGCGACGAAAATGTCCTGCAATACCATCAGCCTGACGA
>DATDGH010000867.1:0-23051 GCA_036522215.1 Candidatus Angelobacter sp.
ATTCGTCAATCTCCTACAAAAAACTGCACTGCTCCCGCAAATTCTTCTGGGCCAAACCCTTTACCTAAACGTTTTTGTTAAAAATTTATTAAAAAATTTCCTTGACTTGACCTATAGAAATCTTCAATAATGCGTGACCGCTGGCATTGGGTCAGCGGACTCTGTGCTCAAGGCAGGTTTTCCGCAGCAGGAAAGAGTGCTGCTGACCTGCATAACCGAAACGTTTCAGTAGTCAGGTAGTATCAAGGCCTGTTTTCTCCAAATGCCTCTTCTAGAGGGGGGATGCTATGAATCGATTTCGCTCATATTCACGCGGTATGTTAGGAGTGATGTTAGTCCTGGCGCTGAGCTTGGCGCCGTCAGTATTCGCTCAGACTGATACGGGTTCCGTGCGTGGCATCGTAACGGACGAGCAAGGCAGCGCTATTTCCAACGCCCAGGTCACAATGACCAACGCGGATACAGGTTATTCGCGAAGCGTGAAGAGCGACTCGGAGGGCAACTACGCGTTCCAGAGCCTTCCCACTGGCCGTTACACTTTGCGCGTGGCTGGCGGTCAGGGCTTCAGGGCCTTCGAGGAAAAAGGCATTGCTCTCCACGTGAACGACAGCTTGACCCTTAACGCCAAACTGAAAGTCGGGGCCGTCACGGAAACGGTCGAAGTGGAGGCCACTCCGAACAAGGTTGAGCTGGGCACTGCTGAATTGAGTGGCACCATTGAAGGTCCTCAGATTACCGAATTGCCGCTCAACGGCCGGAGCTTCGCCCAGTTGCTCACGCTGGTTCCCGGAGTGGAGGTCGACAACGGCTTTAGCTACGACAAAAAAGGCCTCAACGGGGGCGCGGACATTTCCATCGGCGGTGGCGCATCGAATGCAAACCTGTTTTTGGTCGATGGCGCCAACAACGTCGACGAGGGATCGGGCCGCACCATTCTTATTTACCCCTCGCTCGATTCCATTCAGGAGTTCAAGGTAGAGCGCAACAGCTATAACGCCCAGTTCGGCGGCGCCGGCGGCGGCATTGTGACTCTGGTTACCAAATCGGGAACCAATGATTTTCATGGCAGCGGCTACTACTTCGGACGCAACGACCTGCTCGATGCCAAGGACCCCGTCCTGAATGCTGTCGACCCGAACTCGAAGAAGAACAAGATTCGTCGCAACGACTTCGGATTTTCGCTCGGCGGGCCAATCAAGAAGGACAGGGCCTTCTTCTTTGTGTCGGAGGAATGGAACCGGCTGATCCAGGGTGTAGTGCGCACCGCCCACGTGCCCACTCCCCTGCAGCGGGCCGGTGACTTTTCCGAAGCTGCAACCGATCCCGCGTTTACCAGCGCCAGTACCTCTGGATGCCTCCCGCTTGGAGGCCTCCACGATCCGGACCCAACCAATCCCGGCGGCGCCTTTAGCGCAAAGGCATCGACTCCCGGCGTGATTGACATCATCCCGGCAGGACGCCAGAGCCCCGCCGGCTCTACCATTCTGAACACTTATTTGTTGCCGACGCTCGCTCCCGGATCTCCGAACTACGGCTGCGGCACCAATTGGGCAAAGTCGCTGGGCCAGCCTACCTATTACCGTGAAGATAGCGTTCGTGGCGACATCAACATCAACAGCACCACAACCTTGATGTTGAAGTACACGGGTGATTCGTGGGATTTTGGACCCTCTGCGGTGGGCAATAGCGGTTGGGGAGCTGATTCAGGCGCTTCCAACGTCCAGGATGTATGGAGCCAGCCCGGCCGCATAGCCGTGGGCAAGTTGAGCAAGGTTTTCGGCGCCAGCGCCGTGAACGATTTCCAGTTCTCCTACTCCGCCAATCGCATCAATATCGGCCAGTCAAATCAGAGCGCCGTCGCAGCTCTTAATAAAGCGATTCCGACATTCTTTGGCGCCGGAAATTCGGCCACGAATCCTCCAGTGTGGATCAATGGCGGTGGCCTTCCCACCATTTGGAGCTTCGCGCCCTGGACCAACCGTGAAGACCTCTTTGCCTGGCAGGATGACTACTCCAAGGTCATCAAGCGGCATACATTAAAGATGGGGGTACTCTACAGCCGCAACGCCAAAGACCAGGACAACTTCTCCCAGATTCAAGGCGTCACTTTCGGTCCCGGTGGATACAACGGTTGCAAAAACGTCGGTGACCCAGGATGCACCGGAATCGCCTTCACCAACAGCGGCTACGGCCCTTCGGATTTCCTGTTGAAGAATATGGCGGTCAACTGGGGTGAACAGAATGTCATTTTCAAGAAACAGGGCCGCTGGACGAACTTAGAATTTTATTTCAACGATGACTGGAAGCTGACCAACCGCCTAACATTGAATCTGGGCGTGCGCTATTCCTATCTGCCTTGGCCCTACCAGGCCAACGACCAACTTACGGTATTCAATCCGGCGGCATTCAATCCCGCGCTCGGCAATGCGCCCTGCAATGGTTTGCTGTACTCGCCCGGACTCGGCTCCAATCCTTGCCCCGCGGGTACTGGCGGTGTAGCAGGACCTAACCGCGCAATACAGAACAACTTCCATTTCGCATTCGCGCCTCGTCTCGGTGTTGCCTGGGATCCCACCGGATCAGGCAAGACGTCGATCCGCGCAGGGTTTGGTCAGTTCTACAATCGTGACGATATCTTCGTAACCGACGGCACTGCCGGAGTGAATCCTCCGTTCGTGGCCAGCTTCGTTTCAACCAATGGCAACGGCCGATTCCTCGACAACACCAACCAGCTTCCAGCCTGCACACCGAACTGCTTTGGTAATGCCGCTTTAGGTGTCGCGGGTATTGGCCAGTCTACCAGCAACACGGCTCCCTATACTCTGCAATTCAACGTGAGCGTCCAGCGCGAATTGTGGAAGGACGCCCGAGTGGAAGTAGGCTACGTCGGCAGTCGCACGGAGAACTGGACTCTCAAAGAAGATGCCAACGCCATCTCTGAGGCAAACAGGCTCGCTTTTGCCCAATCCAACGGCAATGCGACCGGAAACGCGCTCAAGCCGTTTACCGCGCTAACCAATGGTGGGATCCCGTTCTATACGCATGATGGCAGCGCACGGTACGACTCATTGCAAACCGCGTTCAGCGCGCGCTTCCATCACAATACCTTCGTGCAGACGACTTACACATTCTCCAAAACCCAAGCAGATACCCTCCTGCACGTTAACAATGGAGGTGGGAACCTGGTTCTGGATCCGTTTAATCACAGTGCCGGCTACGGCCTCGCCACCATCCATCGTCCCCACATCTTTTCCACCAACTTCGTTTACAGCACGCCCGCCTTGGGGAATATGGAGCGGTTCGTCCGCGGCGCCCTGGGTTCTTGGGAGCTTGGCTCGATTGTCAGCATAACCAGCGGCTCTGCGCTTACTCCCGTCATAGGCGGAATATCGAATGTGAACGATCCATCCGGCATTGGTGGGGGAGCAGGTGTTCAGCTGCCCAACATAGTGCCGGGACAGCCTTGTCGTAATCCCAGCTTTAAGGGGTTCCAATGGATCAACCCAAATCGTTACACTATGAACGGCTTCAAGCTGGGCACAATCGGGAATGCTCCGATTGGCGACTGCCTTGGGCCGCCAACCAACACCTGGGACACCTCGCTGGCGAAGAACTTCAAGTTGACTGAGCGGATTGGAGTGCAGTTCCGCATAGATGCTTTCAACCTGTTGAATCATCCACAATATGCCAATCCGGGTGGAGGCACCAACGCCAGCACAGTACCGATAGGCTTCAATGCGGTGAACACCGCTGGATCTCCTGAGTTCCAGACTGCAGGCGGTGCTGGGACGACCTCGCTGGCTACTGCAGCCTCAATCCAGAACACGACGCCGTCCGCGGTAGTCGGTACCGTGAATACGTTGTCGGATCGAAGTCGAGAATTTCAGTATTCCGTACGCTTCACCTTCTAAGTGGCGCGACACTCTGATGTACAGGCATCCCGCTGGCAACCACGCCAGCGGGATTTTTTTCTTAGGACGGAAAAATGTTATTGGACAAACGCATCGAAGTGTTGGGTGTTTCTTCCGATGACCGGGGTCCCCGGCGCGCCCGCTGTTGGCGTGCTGGGGTGGTGGTGAACCGATTGCCAACACGACCAAAACGCAGGATAGCAGTTAGAAACCTTTATGAACTACGCCCTTGGCGTAGCGACCCCGCTGAATGCTGAGGTTTGCTTCACGGAAAAAAGTTGTCTATGTTTAAGCCATACATGTTTGGGTATCCTTCAAAACCCTGGACTCTCCTGGTCTTTTTCCTGATTTTCAGTCTGGTGGCGCAGACCCAGGGGCCTCAGAACGTTCCCGTGCCGGTAACGCCGCCAAAGCGCCCTCCTGCAGCCAGGAAAGACCGAGGTGCCTTTCCTCCAGTTCCAACCTTTAAGGACATTGCCAAAGAAGTTGGCCTTACCGTTTCGCATGTAGCTGCCCCGGAAGCGCACTATGTGATCGATTCAACCAGCGGTGGCGTGGGGCTGTTCGACTGCGACAACGATGACCGGCTGGACATTGTCGTGGTGAATGGCTCGACCGTAGAGAGATTGCGCCAGGGCGGCGACCCCATGGTTACCCTTTATCACCAGGAGCCAAATGGCACTTTCAAAGACATTACCAAAGAAGCCGGTCTGACCAGGCTGGGCTGGGGTATGGGCGTTGCCGTCGCTGACTACGATAATGACGGCAAGCTTGACCTCTTTGTGACCGGCTACAACGGCAACGTGCTCTACCACAATCTGGGCAATTGCAAATTTGAGGATGTCACCGAGAAGGCCGGAGTCCGGGGAGGAGGATTCAGCACTGGCGCAGCCTGGGGCGATTACGATCGCGACGGCAACGTGGATTTGTTCGTCGCTCGCTATTCGCACCTGGACATGAATAATCTTCCCCAGTTCGGCAGCAAAAAATTCTGCCGGTTCAAAGGCCTCCTCGTGCAGTGTGGACCGTGGGGATTGGAAGGGGAAACCGATTTCCTTTACCACAATCGTGGTGACGGAACTTTTGAAGAGGTTTCGGTCAAAGCCGGCGTCCACGATGACATCGGGTACTACGGCCTGGGTGTGATGTGGGCCGATTACGACGACGATGGCTGGCCCGACCTAATGGTCGCCAACGACTCCGTTCCCAACTATCTCTATCACAACAATCACGACGGAACATTCACTGATGTCGGCCTGCTGTCTGGTGTCGCGCTGAGCGGTGAAGGCCTGGAACTTGGAAACATGGGTGTAGATTTCGGCGACTACGATCACAGCGGGCGCTTAAGCTTTTTTGTCACCCACTTTGAAGAGCAACCCAATTCTCTGTATCGCAACTTGGGCGCCAAGGGTTTCGATGATGTGAGTTGGACATCCGGTGTGGGTCATCCCAGCTATCCTTACGTTGGCTGGGGAACAGCCTTTTTTGATATGGATAACGATACCTGGCTGGACCTCTTTGTAGCCAATGGCCACGTGTATCCGCAGATCGATACCTTAGAGACTGGTCCTCGATACAAGGAGCCGCTGCTTCTGCATCGCAATAATCGAGACGGGACATTTGATGAAGTGTCCAGGGAGGCGGGCCTTGCTGCTCTGCCGCTTCATTCCCGCCGCGGCGCTGCTTTTGGTGACGTCTTCAACACCGGAAATATTGACGTACTTCTCTTAAACGTGGGAGAGCCGCCCTCTTTGCTCAAAAACATGAATGCAGACGGGTTTCATCGCGTCTTGTTCAAGTTGGTGGGGACCAAAAGCAACCGCGCCGCGATTGGCGCCCGCGTGACCATCCGTGCCGCCGGCGTCCAGCAATTCAGCGAAGTGCGAGGCGGCGGCAGCTACCTCTCGCAGAACGACCTGCGCCTGCATTTCGGTCTGGGTACCGCTGCTAAGATGGAATCGGTCCAGATTCGCTGGCCGAATGGTAATGTTGAGTCGCTCCAGGATGTGGCTGGCGACTACATTTATACCGTCGTTGAAGGAAAGGGTATCCAGGAAAAAAAGCCGCTACCTCCTGTGTCTCCGCCACACGCAACGCCAGGCGGCGTTCGTTGAACGATACGGAATTTCTTCGATGTGAGCCAGATCGTGACTTTTTGTTTTCTGCAAAGAGGAACTTGAGCGGTAGAAATAAAGCTAATCCCTGTCATCCTGAGCGAAGGCCGAGCGACGCAGGAGCGAAGGGCGAGTCGAAGGACCCCGAGAATGTTAGTAGTAACGATGAAGTGTCAGGGAGTTCTCACGAACCTGTTTGCGCTACGGCTCGCGGATATTCGACTCCGTCTCTTGCAACACATCCTGGCAATCCTCACACTGGTCATTGCGCTCGCAACGTCGTCTCCCGCCACCCAAGCGGCCGATGATCCCGCCAAAGCCCTCCAAACGCAGTTCGAAGCAGCCAAAAGCTCCTTGGCTGCCGGTGATTTTGCCTCGGCGGAAAGCCATTATGTTGACGCCATCGCTCTAGGGTTACGCCAGCTTGCGCAACTATCGCTCTCGTTGGGACAGATTGATCAGGCTGCTACTGATCTGAACTCTGCGCTGAGGATCAAACCGGATGACACCGAAATCCAATTGGATGCAGCCGGCGTCTGCTTCCGCAAAGGAGAAGTGGCTAAAGCCAAGGCGCTGCTGAAGACGGCTGTTGGCAAAGACCCGCGCAACGCCCGAGCACACGGCTTGCTGGGCAGGATCTATGTGTTCGAGGGAGATTCTGATCAAGCCATTCAGGATTTGAAAGCGTCCATCGACCTCTCCGATGATTTCGAAACCGGCTATTTTCTGGGAATCGCTCTCTTGACGGCCAAGAAGCTGCCTGAGGCAGCAGCCTGGTTTCATCAACTTGAGTCCAAAATGGGAGAATCGGCGGCGCTGCACATGTTGTTTGGCCGCGCCTATCTGGTAGCCAGGGTTCCGCAACCGGCGATCACTGAGTTTCGCCAGGCTATCAAACTGGATCCTAAGTATCCCCGGGCGCACGGCTTTCTTGGATACGCCTATCTCGAACACTACCAGGAAGAAGGTTATCCCCAGGCGCGCGGAGAATTTGAAAAGGAACTCAAGCTGCATCCGGATGAATACCAGGTATGGGAGCTTCTTGGAATCGCGGATGTGAATCTGCGGGATTTCCCAGCCGCTGAGGCTGCGTTGCTTCGTGCAGCACGGCTCCACCCGCAGGAGAGCTCCATTTATCTCTACCTGGGAGAGACCTACGCAGCTACGAATCGCACCAAAGCTGCGGTCGATGCGCTGGAGAAATACGTGAGTATGATGGGCACTCTGGCCGATGACAAACTGCGCGAGGCCAGCCGCGCTTACTACCTGCTTGGCCAGAACCTGCGGCGTCTCGGTCGAGACGATGATGCGAAGAAAGCTCTGGAACGCTCACAGCAATTACGAGAATCCAAATTCAAGTACGACGTGCAGCACATCTTCGACGAGAAGAAAAGCGCGGACGAGGAGCGCGGCAGTCGCGTGTCTGATCGCGTGGCTGACATCCTTGATGCCGGCTCTCCGGAGGAGAAGCAAGGCGCGCAGACCATAGTCCAGCAGAACTTGCCTGCGAATTCGTTGACTAGCCAGCGAGTTTCTCCCAAGGAGGCGGAGGCGGCCCGTCAATACCGGGCGTTTGTTGCAGAAATCCTTGGCAGCTCCTACAACGATTTGGGCGTAATGCGGGCCAAAGAGTCCAAATATCTAACCGCCGCTGAGTTTTTCCGGCAAGCTGCCAAATGGAAGCCCGATCTCGCCGGCCTGGACCGCAACTGGGGATTTGCGAGCTTTCGCGCTGAACTCTATCAGGAAGCTGTTCCGCCCCTGGAGCGTCACCTTCGGGCGCATCCTGAGGATTTGTTCGCCCGTGAAATTCTTGGCCTTAGCTATTCCATGACAGAAAACTATCCCAGGGTTGTTGATGTGCTGCAACCCTTGCTCGGCCATCCGCCTGATGATCCTGGCCTACTGTTTGCATGGGGCACAGCACTGGTGCAAACGCATCAATCCCGAGCTGCTGCGGAAATCTTCCGCCTTTTACTGGAGCGAAATAGAGGTAATGCGCAGGTTCATCTCCTGCTGGGGAAGGCCTATGCGCAACAGAAAGACTATCCCAACGCCCTCACTGAGCTCAACCAGGCTTTGCGCCTCGATGCCAGACTTCCGGAAGCTCATTACTATGCCGGTCTGGTCTTCCTGCACCAGGGCAACTTTGAATCCGCAGCCCGAGAATTTCGCGCTGAACTTACGCTTCGTCCTGGCGATGCGCACACCATGTATCACCTTGCCTATGCGCTGCTCTCGCAGGGCCAACTGCCCGAGTCGGTTGCTCTTTTGCGCGAGGTTGTGAAGGCTGTGCCTGACTACGAACTGGCTCACTTCGAATTGGGACGCGCCCTCCTGCAGCAGGAAGATACAACCGGCGCCATTGAGAACCTGGAAACAGCTAAAAAGCTTGCGCCTGATCACGATGCCGTCTACTTTCAATTGAGCCAGGCTTACCGCCGCGCTGGCCGCGTGCAGGAATCCGGTCGGGCGCTTGCTGCTTACCAGAAACTAATAGAAGCAAACAGGCTCAAGAAGCGCGAAAGCCTGGAAATAGACAAGCCATAACTACATGCCAGGTTCAAACAGGATCCGTATTCTCGTGGTGGACGACCATTTCATGGTCCGGATGGGCCTTTGTGCTTCCTTAAATGCGGAGCCGGACATGAGAGTCGTAGCGGAAGCAGGCAATGGTGAAGAGGCAATCAATGCTTATCGGCAACACCGGCCGTCATTGGTCCTGATGGATGTTCGACTGCCTGGCATGAGCGGCATCGAGGCCGCCGCGGAGATTCTTGGTGATTTCCCAAACGCGCATATTCTTATGCTGTCCACGCATGCCGGAGAAGAAGAGATCTATCGCTCGCTGCAGACAGGTGCGGTTGGCTATGTGCTGAAGAGCGTAGTGCGAGAACAGCTTCTGCAGGCCATACGACAAGTCTGTCGCGGCGAGCGCTACCTGGATCCTGCCGTAGCTTCGCTTCTGGCTGCCCGAGTCTCACACCGCTCGCTGACCACCAGGGAATTAGAGGTTTTGCGAATGGTGGTAAAGGGTTTGAGTAACAAAGAAATTGCGGCTGCATTGGACATTGCCGAGGTTACTGTGAAGCTGCACGTGAGTCATGTGCTGGAGAAGCTGGATGTGAAAGACCGCACCCAAGCGGCAACAGAAGCTCTGAAACGCGGCATTATTTACTCTTAGATCCCAACTCTCAAGGTGCATTCATGTCTCAGCATAGATTGCGAATAGTTGTACTGTTGTTTGGGGTAATTGGAACTGCAGTATGGGCCGCAGCACAAAGGCTTCCCGTCCTTACCAGCGTAGATGAAATACGCCGGCTCACTCCAGACCAGGCTCAACTTGGCTACCCAGTGCGAGTTCGCGGCGTGATCACCGACGATATTCCCAGGCCCGATTTTTTTGTCCAGGATGAAACGGCGGGAATCTATGTTGAAGGTAACCGCTCGCTGGCGGCCTCCCATGTCCTGGGCGACCTGGTCGAAGTGGAGGGAGTTACCGGTCCAGGCCGCTTTGCCCCTGTGATTCGCGAGCAGCGTCTACGGATACTTGGCAGAAAACCTCTGCCTAAGACCCATGTCTATTCCTTCGATGAACTAGCTGACGGTCAAAAAGATAGCCAATGGGTTCAGGTTCGTGGGATTGTTCGTTCAGTTTCTATAGATCGCACTACCTGGCCGGAGGAGGTCATACTTGCGATGAATATATCCTCAGGAGGGAGCCAGTTCAGCGTTCGCACTCCTCTCGGTGCTTCGCAGGATGTTTCCTCCTGGGTAGGTAAGGAAGTACTGATTCAGGGCGTCTGTGGCACTCTGTTCAACGCTGAGCGCCAGTTGGTTGGCATATTGTTTTATGTTCCCAGACTTGAATTCATTCAGTTGGAGGCGCCTTCAGACGAGGTGCCGTTCTCAGCATTGATGCGTTTTTCCCCTGACCGGCGAGTCGGTCAGAAAGTGCGAGTGCACGGTGTCGTTGCCTACCAGCAGCCCGGCAACGTGTTGTTTTTAGAAAGCGGTGCCAAAGGATTGCGGGTACTCGCGCAGCAGAATACCGCGGTGCAGGTTGGCGACGTCATTGATGCGCTTGGCTTTCCCTCCGTAGGCGAGTCGGAGCCGGTTCTGACCGACGCGGTATTCCGTGTCATTGGCCACGGACCAGCACCCGAGCCGATCAATCTCGATCTTAATGCACCTTGGGGAAGCTACGACGCTCCGTGGGGCCGCTATGATGGAGTTTTAGTGAGCACGAATGCTCGATTGATCCATCTTGAGCTGCAATCTTACGGTGCGAGTTTGCTCTTGCAACACGGAACCAAGCTGTTTGAAGCAAGCTTCCAATCAAAAGACTCAGATGATCTCCAGGCATCTATTCCGCCCGGTAGTGAACTTCGCATCACTGGAATCTGCCTGGTGCGCGCCGGTGGTATGTGGCATGTCCCGGAGTCGTTTCGGCTATTGCTGCGCTCGCGGGACGACGTAACAGTCTTGCGCACCCCCTCCTGGTGGAATTTGCGTCACACCGTCTGGGTGTTGGCTGCTACCGTAACGGTTTTGCTCCTGGTGATCGCCTGGGTGGTGGCATTAGGACGACGCCTGCGTGAGCAAATGGCTCTGATTCGTCAGAAGTTGCGCGGCAACGCCGTCCTGGAAGAGCGCAACCGGATTGCGCGTGAGTTGCATGACACCCTGGAACAGGAACTCGCAGGTATTACCATGCAACTGGATTTGGCCGCAGATTGCTTCTCGCGGAATCCCAATGTGGCCAGAGGAGCCATTGACATGGCGCGCAACATGAGCCGGCATAGCATGATCGAAGCCCGCCGCTCGGTATGGGACTTGCGATGCCATTTGCTGGAGAATGGTACCCTGGTTTCTGCCTTGACCCAAGCTATTCAGCCTATGATCGCGCCGGACCAGGCTGACATTCAGTTCGAGATCCAGGGTGAGCCCTACCGTCTTGCGCCGGAGGTCGAGATGAATTTGCTGCGTATCGGCCAGGAAGCGGTGGCCAACGCGCTCAAGCACGCCCACGCCAGAAATATTGTCGTGGAGTTACGATATGGCCCCGATAAACTCTGTCTTAAGGTTAGCGACAATGGCTCCGGCTTCACGCCAGGCGATCCTGCATTCATGGCAAGAGGACACTTCGGCCTCTTTGACATGCGTGAGCGAGCCCAATCGCTTGGTTGTCATTTACAGATCGATAGTGAGCCCGGCAGCGGTACGCGTCTTCATGTCGAAGTCTCGTCAGCCACCAACAAGATTCGTTCCTCGGACCACGCTTTGGCATTTCCTGCATGATCTCAGGGTTCTTGTCTGAGTGACCACGCTTGCGCCCCAGTCCCATTGCAATCAAAGATTTGCAATTGCACGCCATTAGCGGTCGAAGCGCCCGGCACATCCAGACAGCGACCATTTCCACGTCCAACAAACTTGAAGAAGCCATTGCCCAGGGAAAAGGGCTGCCATTGCTGGTTGGTGCCGCCGCCAAACTGCCAAAGCTGGATCAAACTGCCATTCGTAGTGCCGACATTGGTGACGTCCCAGGCCTCAACAGGCGCACCACGGCTCACAACTTTGAAGAAGCCGCTGTCAGTAGCCTGGAACTGCCATTCCTGGTTGGACTGTTGATTTCCGCAAGCCCACTGCTGCACCGCCGTGCCGTTGGTGGTGCCAAATCCCCTTGCATCCACGCAGGCGCCGCTGTTTTGATTGATTACGTTGTACCACGCGTTGCTGTTAATCCCCCCGCTGTTGTTCGCCGTGTAAACGCGAACGTAGTCCACCAGCATGGTCGCTGGATTGGGCGTTGAACTGTTGGTAAATCCGGGGAAACCTCCGCCTCCAATGGCCAGGTTCATCAGGATGAAGAACGGCGCGTTGAAAACCCATTGACCGTTCACGCCCGGAGTGGAGGGAGTCACGGTGAAGAAAGGATGATTGAAGTCGTCCCTATAGAACTGCATCTGGTTTTGCGACCAGATCACGCCATAGACGTGATAGGCGCCGTCGTCTGTTCTTCCACCATTCGGAAACGTGAATCTTGCTCCCACGCCATTGCCCCCGGAATATCCAGGTCCGTGAATTGTAGAAGACGTAACATTGGGCCCGTATGACTGCACCCACTCCATGATGTCCTGTTCACCGCTCTGTGGCCAGCCAACGCTGGTGATGTCCACTCCCAGCATCCAGAGTGCCGGCCACAAGCCCGCGCCCACTGGAAGCTTCATCCGGGCTTCGATGCGCCCAAACTGAAATTGCTGCAGTCCCTGCGTCTTCATGCGGCCTGACGTCCACGTTCCCCCAGAGTTTCTAGCCTGAATCACCAGGTTGCCGTTGCCGTCTTGAAAGATGTTCGGGTTGCTGGCGCTGCATGGAGACGCATTGGATCCCGGCGCGCAGTAAATCTCGAGTTCGCCATTGCCAAAGCCGCCCCCGCCCGTGTCGTAGGTCCATTTTGAGGCATCGGGCGCCGCGCCTTTTGGACCGTTAAACTCATCGCTCCAGACAAGAGTCCAGGTGGTCTGGCCGCTTGCCTGAACTACAAAGAACATGGCCAATACTAAAGGGAACACCAGAGCTCTCAGATTTTTGGTACGGTTCATTTCATGCTCCTTGGAACGTGCTGATCGGATGATCGTTGAGCGAAGTGTCGAGTGGGAGTCCGGAATCCCAGAACATTGCCGTCACGATCTTAGACGGGAACCCAAATAAAAACTACTGTACAGGAGGATAGTGAGGAATATATAGCGTTCGTATAGATACAACTATACCGTTTTAGCTAATAATGTGCCGAGAAGACTTGTATCAGGGCACGAGTTCACTCGTGCCGGAGCAGGCTTCAGCCTGCAGTAAAGAGCAGCAAACGAAACAAATTCCGCTCTGCCGAGGCCTGCGCGTAGCTCCCGGTTTTGGAGCGGAGCGCATTAAACAAATCGGCACACTATTTCTAAAAACGGTCTAGAAGGGTTGATACTTGCATATTTTCCACTTTCGACACCTATGCCCCTTTTGGGGCATTGGCGGCCAGGGTTTCAATCGGTGGATGAGAGTTGGCTGTTGTTAGCGTCTCTTCCGGTGGCTGCTGCTTGTTTTGAAAGGCCTTGACCAGCATCTCAATGGCCAGTCCGGTATTTGCCGGGACTACAACTGTGGCAGCCATTAATCCTTCACGCACCCATTCTTGCCCACCTTGGGGTAGACCGTCGCAACCTGTGTATGGCAACCTGAGCCATCGCTCTTTGTCGGGCGAATCCTCCAGCTCCTGAAATGCCTTGCGGGCGCCGAGGGCCATGGCATCGCACTGACATCCGATCAGATCAATCGGGGTCTTGAGCGAGGTGGATAACCGCAACCAGGCTTGAACGGCATGCTGGGCGCTCTCGGATGTCCATTCGCCTCTCAGCGTTCTTATCTGCAGGTTTGCCGGCCTGGTCTCGTTCATGCCGGCGGTTCGCTGTCGCGCGGCGGAACTGCCGGAAGGTCCTTCAATATAAAGGATGGAGCCGCCTTTGGGCAGGAGTGCGGCAAACTGCCTTCCCTGGATTCGACCAATCTCCCCGTGATTTGAAGTGATGCCAAACACAGGAACATTATGGGCTTTGCGAATTTCTGCAATGTAATCCACGTCGCGGTTCAGCACCACCCAGCCAATTCCGGCTTCCGCCGCCGCCCTGGCCACGATTGGAAAAGCAGTTCCGCCGACCGGTTCGAAGATGATCGCATCATGTCGCTCGGCCAGGCTTGACTGAATCGCCTGCAAAAGCTGCTGGCTTTGATTGACCGAGTCGTTGTTGGCGTAGATGATGTCCGCATCAACGCCAAACCGGCGAGCAGCCTCTTGCGCCTCCTTCGCCTGTTCGCGCTGGTAATCATTGTCGTTGGTCGTCAGAGAGACCAGGAACCTGAGTGTTTTCATCTCCGTGTGTCAATTCTAGCTGGGCCACGTAAGCGTAATCACAGAATCGGAAGGAAGCGGTACCTCCACCGCGCTCTTTCCCTGCTTGATCCACACTGTCCGCGCGGCAACTCCGGTGTTTGTCAACACGGAAGCATAAGTGCCGTCGGGGTTCTCGGCTGCCACATGATGAACATCCTTGATGTCACCGTCGGATTGAACCACTGTAGCTGCCCGTCGAAGCGCGCGTGAATAGTGCGCAAACGCCCAGTACTGTCCGCTTCGTGTGACTTCCCTGGTTCCAGAATGAATCGTGACCACGCCACCACACGGGAACGGACCTATATTCGGTTTGCCGTTTTCGTCCAGGGCCAGATTCCACGCAATTGCGCACCGCATCCCATTCCTCAAAATTTCACAGAATGTAGTACTCCACTTGGCCCAGTCCACAGCGTACTTCGGATCAGTAATGTCCGGTCCTCCTTCAGTCCAGTACATCTCTGCCTCCGGATGAGCGGCAAGCACTTTCTGCACCCAGTCCGGCTTGCCGAGATATCCGTGCCAGGCAATCGACCTGGTATATTTGCTCACTTTCTCATCGTCGAGTTCGCAAATAGCCCGTCCCCAGAGATTGTAATTGTGATCCAGCAGCCATATTTTCGTTTTCAATCTCGCCTTTTCAATGGCAGGACCCAGGTGTTGCCCTACATACTCGACTTCAACTTCTTGTGGAAGCAGGCATGCCGGCATCCTGCTGTCCTGGTCGGTATCAACTTCGTTCTGCGGAGTCACAGCATCCACACTCACGCCTTCGGCTGCATATGCCTGCAGGAATTTCACAATGTAATTTGCGTACGTGTCGAGATACCGTTTGCGAACGGTGCCGCCACGCATCGAATTGTTGTCCTTCATCCAGCCCGGCGGACTCCAGGGAGAACCAAGCAGGAACAAGTTGCTATTGATCTGGCGTGCCTGCCGAAGAATGGGCAGAATGTAGTCGCGGTCGTGGGCAATGGAAAATCGCGACAGTTCAGGGTCCGGATCACCTTCGTCAAAGCTGTATATGCTTCTTGCATAGTCACTCGATCCAATGCAGATCCGGCAAACATTGAGGCCCAGCTGATCAGGGTGGAACAGCTCTTGCAACAATCGTTCCCGCTCCGCTTCCGGCAGTTGACTCAACACATAGCAGGCTGCATCAGTCAACGCCGCTCCAAAGCCAAGGATGGGTTGTTTTCTGCGAGTTCCCCCAAGTAGGATCGTGTCTTTGCTCGACGCCCGGTCGGCGCTCTGCCAGACCAGCGGACGGGAAGGCGAGTAACGCTGGTCACCGGCTGTGACATGCACGGCAACGCTCCCGCTTGGCGTGTGTTCTTCAGGTGGCCCAGGCGTTTCCGAAGAAAATGCTTTCGTGAATGGAAGACAAGCTGCGGAAGCGGTGGTCAGCGCCAGGAAGTCGCGGCGGGTCGGTTTCGGCATGATTCCTTATACCAGCTCGAAGGGATTTTCCCGTAAATATATACACGCTGCCTGTGTACCCGCAAGAAAATCGCAATGGATCTATACCATGGTATGGCTTTTGTCTACACCTGGCGGATCAGTACTGCACCGTTAGTCCAAACCGAAGAATCCTATCGAGGGCATTTTCGTAGGGGAAGCCGCGAGTCCGGCTTTCGCCTTCGCCGGCGGGCCAGGGGATCTTGCAAAACGCAAAAGGTCTTCTGTTTTGCTTTTGCGGTTGGGTTGGCTAATGACGAACTCCTGCTTACTAAATGCTGATTTTCCAGGCACAGATCCGGCTGATTGTCAAGAGTTTACTGTCAACATACTATCACCATGACAGTATGTTGACAGCACTTGATTGACTTCCTGTCTGACGGATGTAACTCTGTTATCAGGTGCCGTAAAAAGCACCTTCGCCCCAGGGCGAGCGGGCTTTGCGGTTCCCGCACTGGTCTTTGACAAATGAATATTTGCCCCCGGCGCGCCCAAGTGGTTTTCGGACGTAGCGGGAGAAGTGTTGTTCGGCGCTCGTGAATCAAATCGCGGGCGCCGAGGGAGAGGTGTGTCGGAATCGATAGCGCACCACAAATTCCTAGCCGCTGGGAATTGCGTTCCGCGAGGCGTTCCGCGAGCGGTTTTCGCCCAATTGGCGTAGGTTCTAGCGGAATCGCGGAATCACCCCCCTTTCCAAAAAAAAGCCGCTTTTCTAAGACTTACGGAGCGAAAAACTGTGCCTTGCGATGTAGTTTATCCCGAGCGGATTCACGGCTCCCTGTTCCGCAACGAAAGCCGAACGAAACCTCCAATCCGCAACAAAGATCTGGTGAGCTTTCAATCACATGCGCGGAAGTACGGAAGTTACATGCTTTTTGCGAATATTACCGAAAGAGTGAATCTTTGCTGGTTTTATTCGCGTTCGTTCCCCATGAACCTGTCTCGCCGTGGCGGATTCGTGACCGAAGAGATTTTGTTGTAGTTTTGCCTTTGGTTTAGCCAAGGCCCAAAGGCCGGAAGCCAATGGCTATTCTTCAAATTGGCGCAGCTTGCCCAAGGTCCGCTGTGGCGCATAGCAACGGAGTACCCGCTGGCAAAGTTTCCTTTGCGTGCTTTGTGGTTCAATAGAAGCGAGAAAAAGACCATGAGATACCGTCGGTTAGGACGAACAGATCTTCAGATCAGCGACGTCGGTCACGGTCTGTGGGGTATGAGTGGTTGGACCGGCTCTGACGACCAGCGTTCCGCTCAGGCCCTGCAAACCGCGGCTGACCTTGGCTGCAACTTTTTCGATACCGCCTGGGCCTATGGCCAGGGCAATAGCGACCGTCTTCTCGGAGAACTGCTGCTTCGCAATCCCCAAAAACGCCTGCATGCAGCATCCAAAGTTCCCCCTATGAACATGAAGTGGCCTGCCTCGGCTGCCTATAAATATGAGGATGTCTTCCCTGAAGAGCATGTGGTGAAGCACGTCCAGCTCATCCGTAGAGCGCTGGGCATGGATGCAATCGATCTCCTTCAGTTTCACGTGTGGGACGATAGCTGGGCGGAGAATAAGCAATGGCTCGGGACGGTGGAGAAGCTAAAGAAGAACGGACTCATCCGCTATTTCGGCTTGAGCCTGAACCGCTGGGAGCCTTCCAACGGCGTCAAGGCCATTCGCACCGGATGTGTGGACGCGGTCCAAGTAATCTACAACATTTTTGACCAGGCCCCGGAAGATGAGCTGTTCCCGGTTTGCGCTGAGCTCGACATCGGCATCATCGCTCGCGTTCCGCTCGATGAAGGCAGTTTGAGCGGCAACTTGACCCCGAATACCCGCTTCCCGGACAACGATTGGCGGAGCCGTTACTTCGGTCCTGAGAATCTGCGGCCTACGCTGGAAAGAGTAAACGCCCTCAAAGCGCTCGTGCCTTCCGGCATGACTCTGCTTGAAATGGCACTGCGTTTCATCTTGTCGAACAAGCTCGTCTCGACCACCATTGTCGGGATGCGCAGTGTGGATCACGTGCGCTCCAACATTGCTGCCAGTGACGCTGCCGGATTGGACCCGGTCCTGTTGCAGACACTCCGCAAGCATCGCTGGGATAGAAATGTAGCTTCCTGGGCCAGCTGACTCACGCTATGGCTTTTTTCTCAGATTGTAGGATTGTTAACGCGAACCGCGCTCTCGGTTCGCCTGCCCCACATCACGATTTTCTGCGGTCTTTGATTCCGGCAGCATAAACCGGCCACGCAGGCGAATATTGTCAGACGAGCCTCCGGCCAGCACTTCAAATTCTCCAGGCTCAGTTCGCCACTGCCTGGAGGCTGCGTCGTAATACGACAATGCCCGTTTGTCCAGCTTTAACCTGACCCGGCGTTTCTCTCCAGCCCGTAAATTCACCTTTATAAAGCCCCTGAGTTCCTTGGCAGGACGTTCCGTTTTGGGAAATTTCGCGGCCACATAGACCTGGGCCACTTCTGCCCCGTCGCGTTTCCCCGTGTTGGTGACGTCAAATGCTACTTCGGCACTCCAGGCGCCGGCATTGCCGCCTTCATGGCCGTCGGCAGTAACGGTCAGATTGCTGTAAGCAAAAGTTGTATAGGAGAGACCGTAACCGAACGGGAATAGCGGTTTTTTGCCGCTATGATCATACCCGCGATAGCCAACGAAGACCCCTTCCTTGTACGCAACCTGCTTCGTGCCGTCGCTGGGGTAATAGCTGTCATGTACGGGATTGTCTTCCCATTTCCGCTCGAAACTCGCCGGAAGATGACCTGATGGATTCACTTCTCCAAACAGGAGTTCTGCCAGCGCCCTGCCTCCTTCCTGGCCTGGATACCAGGCCTCCAGGACAGCCGGAACATCATCCAACCAGGAATTCATGTCTACCGCTCCACCGCTGGTGATGACCACCACGACGTTCTTGTTGGCCTTCTCTATCTCCTGGATAAGCTGCTCCTGTCCAGGTGGAAGGCGGAAGGTACGGTCCGCACCTTCGCTTTCGCTTTCAGCATCAAAGCCCACGGCGACTACGACAACATCAGCCCGGGCCGCCAGTAGCTTTGCTTGCTGGTCCACAACGTCATCGTGTGCCACCACTCCGAGTCGCAACTTAGTGCCCAGCCAGCGGGAGCGTCCGCGATGCTCCACTACAAATTTGTGGTAGGTCGCCTCCAATGGAAGGGTGGTGGAGTTCATGATCGCTGTAGCGACTCTCCAGTTGTCAAAAACTAACTTGCCGTCCACGTAGAGGCGATAGAAGCCGCCGTCCTCCCCGGATGATTGGACGAAAATGTCATAAAGACCCGGATGGTCCGGCGCATAATACCCAGTCCAGCGGTCAGACTTGCTGGATTCGGGAAAGTTTTGTCCGGAGCCAAAGTTAAGGTGTTTCTCAGTGCGAGATGAAAGCGGGACCCCCTCAAGGTTATCGCCGGCATAATATTCCACGCGAATACCCGGCTCGTCGTGGGCGGCAGTGGTAAAGAAATTCGTGGTCTCCGCCATTTCGGTTAACGTCGGAATTCCACGGTTGTAATAGACCGGAATGCCGGTCCCCAGGTAATTACTCAAACCCTCAAGAAAGCTAACGGCAGCGAAAGGTTGGACGTGTGCGCTGCCGCCGCCAACAGGGACCGCGGGATACGAATCCGGTCCGACTACGGCAATCGATTTCACTCTATCCTTATTGAGTGGCAGGAGTGCGTTCTCATTCTTCAGCAGTACCATGCTTTCTCGCGCGGTTTGCAGGGCTACTGCTCTTCCCTGCTGGTTGTCGCGAGGAATCGAGAGGTCGGTCTGCTCCCGGTCAAGCCAGCCAAATTGTGCGGCCACCCGCAGAATGCGCCGGACCTTGTCATCAATGGTAGCAACGGAGACTTTGCCCTGTTGGATGGCCGGCAGCAGATTTTCCCGATTAAAGAATTTTCCCGACGGCATCTCCAGATCCAGTCCACGATTGGCTGCCGCGATGGCGTCGTAGGTCGAGGTCCAGTCCGACATCACCAGACCCTTGAAGCCCCATTCCTTCTTCACCACCTCACTGTTCAGGCGGCCGTTCTGGGTCATGTGCTCGCCATTGGTTAGGTTGTAGGAGTCCATAATGGCTCCGACATGCGCCTCTTTGACCGCAGCTTCGAAAACCGGCATATAGATTTCACGCAGCGTGCGTTCGTCAATGATGTCGTCGACGTTGTGCCGGTCAAATTCTGAATTGTTTCCCAGAAAGTGCTTTACAGTTGCGCAGACCCCCTGACTCTGCACTCCCTGGATGTAGCCCACTGCAATGCGCGACGCCAGGAACGGATCTTCGCCGAAATACTCGAAATTGCGGCCGTTCATGGGAGCACGATAGATGTTTACACCCGGCCCAAGGAGAAAATGCACGCCCTTGGCCCGGGCATCCCGCCCGATCTCACTGCCTGCCCGCTCGGCCAGAACAGGATTCCAGGTTGCGGCAAGCGCTATTCCACCAGCCATCGTTGTTGCCGGCCCATAGTTGCGCACTCCCAGAGGTCCATCCGCCATCTTCAAACGTGGCACGCCCAATCTGGGAACGCCCCGGATATAGAAGTCATCGACTCCGCCCAGCAAGTCAATCTTCTCTTCGATTGTCATCTGGCTGAGGATCGAGTCGACCCGGCGCTCGATTGGGTCTGGCTGGGCTGCAGAAGACTGCGCCAGACCTCTGGCGGCAAAGATAACGACAATGGCTGCACAAGCCGCAGCTTTCTTCGCCCCGGTCGCCATTCCCAGCAGCATGTTCAGGCCGCGGAGCGCGTTAATGGGCTTGGGCGCTCTGCACTTCCTGGTAGTACTCTTGAAGAACGAAAAAAGCCTTCTTCTTCTCCCCATGCTCAGTCACCAACCCTTTGCGGTTGAAATAGTCCTCAATTCCAGGCAGCGTGCGTCGGGGACTACGAAAGTCTTTCAGGACCCACGGTGTGACTCCACGCAGAAATGGAATGCGTTTAAGCATACCAATCTGGTGCCGATAGAGGTTTTCCTGATACTCCTCGCTCCAGCGCGTGAGAGCATCCGCATGGTAGCCGAAGCGTGCGTCGCCTCCAAATTCGCTCATGATCAGCGGCTTCGAATACTTTGAGGTCCAGTCCATGGTATCGGCATCCGCTGGTCGATGAGTATACCAACCGATGTATTCATTGTTACCTAATACATCCAGGTCCCGCGCGATAGGGTCAGCAATGCTGACAATAGTGCGGTCTCCGTTGACCGTCTCCTGGGATTGCAGAGCGGCGGAGACCAGGCGCGTCGGGTCCGAGAAATGGGCATCCTGAATCAGCCGGCGGATGAAACGGTTGCGGGAATCACTGACCGGCGTCTCATTGGCCATGGAGTAGATGATCAGAGAGGCCCGATTGTGGTCCCGGGTCATCATCTCGTTTAATTGATTTTCCGCGCTGCGAAGAGTCTGGCGATTTTCCCACTGGATGTTCCAATAGACCGGAACCTCGGCCCAGACCATCATTCCCATCTTGTCCGCCATGCGCAGCATCGCTTCGTTGTGGGGATAATGGGCCAGCCGGACGAAGTTGCATCCCAGATCTTTCGCCCAGCTCAACAACGTTCGCGCGTCGTCTTCGCTCCATGCCCGTCCTGGATGTACCGGCGATTCTTCATGGATACTGATTCCGCGCAGGAACACGGGTGCGCCATTCAACAGAATGTCTGTGCCTCGGGTTTCAATTGAGCGAAAGCCGATATTTTCAGTGACTCGGTCTGTCTCACTGGCAATCTCAACCTCGTACAGTTTGGGAGTTTCAGGAGACCAGAGTGCCAGGTTCGCATCAAAGAGGATTCTTGCTCTTCCCCGCGCGTCGGTGTGGAAGCTTTTAGTGACTCCGGCTTCTGGAATCCGGATGGTGATGCGCTGCTTTAGCTTCGGCCCGTTCAGTTGTACCCAGCCTTTGATGGTATGGATCGACCCTTTCTCAAGCTGTACCACGTAGTCCTGAATAAATGTCTCCGGCGCCTGGACTAGCGTGACAGGACGGGTAATGCCACCGTAGTTCCACCAATCCGTAGTAATGGCCGGCACCTGCTCCTTGGCCCGACTGTCATTGACCCTGACTACAATGAAATTGTCCCGTGGCCGAACCCCCTTGGTGATTTCAAAGTCAAAAGGAGTGAAGCCGCCCTCGTGATGACCGAGTGGCTCGCCATTCAAGTACACGTCAGCCTGATAGTTGGCCGCTCCAAAGTGGACAAACAATCTGTCCTGCGCCGGCTTCTGATAGTCAAAAGACTGTTTGTACCAGACAGTCCCTTCGTAAAACAGAAGTGACTCGCGTTGCGTATTCCAATCCCCCGGCACATTAAGCTGGCCGGAATGATCAAAATCGTATTCGACCAGTTCTGACTTGGATTTAGGTTTGTAGTCTTTGAAAAATGCGTTGTTATTCTTCAATGGCCGGGCGCGATAGTCCAGTTTCCCTGCATCATACGGATCGACGATCACATGCCATGCGCCATCCAAGCTGGTAGTCTTGCGGCCATCGCTGTTGGCGATGAGAGGCGCGGTCTGCGCCCTTCCCCACCCGGCAACACACAGCGCACACAAAAAATAGCAGAGCCTGCGACGCAAAGCAGCCCTTAATATCGGTTTTCGCATCTGGGGTTGCCCTTGATCTTCAATTACCAAGCTACCAACTTACCCAATTACCATATTATCCCCAGGGCCAAGACTGCGGTTCCTTAAATTTTTGTAAACCGGTGGCAGTTAAAAATTGAGCCTTGTACCCAACTGAAGTTGGCGCGGGCGATTGGCGGAGTTGATCTGGCCCAGCCGCTCGGAACCGAGGTTCCCTGTTGCCCCAATTGGTAAGGTTGAATACGTCGAACGCGTCCACCTGGAACATCAGGTTCATGCTTTCCCTTGGGAGCTTGAAGTTTTTACGCAGCGACATGTCCCAGTCGTAAAACGCGGGCCCAGGACACTTCCCAAACCAGCGGTGCCGGCTCCATTGTTCGCTTCTTGCACAAAAGCCGCACTTGGACCGGTTCGCGATTGAGGATTTTATCCCGGCAATCAGAGAAGGTTGAGCATCACGGTGCGGCGGCGCAGATGCTCTGCGCAGCCCCGCACTTAGTTGAAGAAGTTTATCGGCTGTCCGGCACACCAAAGAACATCCCCGGCGATAGTGCTGTACATAATCCACGACAGCAAGAAACCAATGTGTTCACAAGCACCGCAGGACGATTCGGAACATCGGAATGTATCGCTCGCAGGTTTCGTGCGAAGACAAAACCGGCGTCTTCATGTTGCCCGCAGGGGGCATAAGCGGGCACTCCCAAGAACCTACGGAGCAGCATGGCCTGGGCCAACATTCGCTATGTACTTCCCTAAAGAAATTGATCTGTTTAACCAACCCACAATTAGGCACGCTGAGGACAGATAAATGGACCATAGCTCACTCTTGGCTCCCAATTTGGGCTTAAAGGCGAGCTTCAATAGCATTGCTGCCAGACTCTCGTCCGGTTCTCTCACGGCCACAATTACCAACATTGAGGCCTTTTTCCTACAAACAGAACACGGCCCTACTATGATAAATAAAATCAAGTACTTATGTAGATTCCAACTTATGGACTTGTGAGAGAGGGTTCATATTTATTTCCTGAAAATCGAA
>DATDGH010000868.1:0-6498 GCA_036522215.1 Candidatus Angelobacter sp.
TCTATTTCATCTATGGAAATCACTACTGCCTCAACGTCTCCTGCGAACCGGCATGAGCAAGATGGGACTGGAAGTGATCTCCTTCACCATTAAAGAAGTCCGCGACAAAAACGAGTACATCGCCAACATGGGGCGGCCGGATGTGGCGCGTATCAAACGCGATGCTGATGTCGCCGGAGCCGAAGCCGAGCGCGACACGGCCATCAAGCGGGCGGAAGCGCAACGTGCCTCGGCCATCGCTAAGGCCCAGGCTGACCAGGAGCGAGTGCTGGCGGAAACGCTTTCGCTGGCCAAGCAATCAGAGGCGCAACGCGACCTGGAAGTCAAAAAAGCTCAATATGCTGAGCTGGTGAAACGCCAGCAGGCGCAGGCGGATAAAGCCTACGAACTGCAGCAGAACATTACCCAGCAGCAGGTAGTTGCGGAGCAGGTGAAGGTGCAGCAGATCGAAAAAGAACAGCAGATCAAGGTGCAGGAAGCTGAAATCACGCGCCACGAGAAAGAGCTGATTGCCACCGTCCTTAAAGGGGCTGAAATTGACAAGCAGCGCGTGCTCAACCAGGCGGATGCGGAACGGCAGCGTTTGATCGCGCAAGCAGAAGGCCAGGCGCAATCCATCCGGCTGCAAGGTGAGGCTGAAGCCGACATCATCTTCAAGAAAGGCGAAGCTGAAGCCAAGGCCATGAACGTGAAAGCCGAGGCTTATCAGGAATGGAACCAGGCTGCAGTGGTGGACAAGCTGATGACTAACATGCCGGAAGTGGTGAGGGCAATGGCAGCTCCGCTGGCCAATGTAGACAAGATCACCATCGTATCCACTGGCAACGGAACCTCAGCTGGCGCCAGCAAGATCACGGGCGACATGGCGCAGATAGCGGCGCAGGTGCCGGCACTGTTTGAAGCGCTTTCCGGAATGTCAATTCCGGAACTGCTCTCTAAGGTGAAGGGCATCGGCGATAAATCATCACCCAAACCTGAAGTCATTGACGGCGATGGCACAGCCAAGGCCAAGAAGGCGACCCAGTGAGCCAGTCCTGTTACAGGTTTGATCCGGTTTCACACTGTCTGAGTTTCAGCGAGAGCTGATCGTGGAGGCAATCGGTGCATCGGGTCATCTGAGGAAACAAGGCCCGATGCACCAGTTAGAGAGGAGAACGCCCATGAAAGGCAAAATTTCTCTTCCGGGTTTGTTGTTCGGCGCCCTGACGGCACTGGTTGCGGGGCTGCTGGTGAGCCACTACTCCTTTGCGTGGATGATTCTCGGCGTGGCCCTGGGAATGTTGATGGGATCCGCTCTGGGACGGCGTGATCCGGTCAACATCAGGTTGCAGAAAGGAGGGCAGCGATGAAAGCAGAGACGAAAACCGGCTTCAAGTATGGCCTGATTCTGGGGCTGGTGATTGGCGGCATGATCGGCTACTTCATCAGTCATTTGTGGACGTGGCTGTTTGTGGGCATCGCTGTAGGAATTCTGATCACAGTGTGGCGACTGAAGCGTCCGAAACTGGCCACACCGCGAGCTGCGGGGCAATAAAGTTTTAGATTGGAGGAGTGATATGTCATTAATGGAGCGGGTAGCAACTTTAATTCGAGCAAATTTGAACGATCTGATTGACAAAGCCGAAAATCCAGAGACACTGATCAAACAGGTCATTCTGGACATGGAGAACCAATTGCTTCAGGTGAAGACGCAGGTCGCGATTGCCATTGCCGACCAGCATCTGCTGGAAAAGAAACAGAAGGAGAATGAAGACAAAATTGCCGAATGGAACCGCAAGGCGGAGCTGGCGGTAGGCAAGAACCAGGATGATCTGGCACGCGCGGCCATCGAGCGCTCATTGCAATACAGGCAACTGGTGACCAGCTTTGCCCAGCAGGTGGCCGATCAAAGGCTGCAGGTGGACACACTGAAGAACGGCCTCAATAAGCTCCAGCAGAAACTGGAGGAGGCCCGTTCCAAGAGCGATGTGTTGCTGGCCCAGCACCGCCGGGCGCGCACTCTGGTGAAAGCCGCGGATGCGCATACCAAAGTGGGGAATGGCAGCAGCGAGGCCAGCTTTGAGCGCATGCAGCGCAAGGTGATGCGCAACGAAGCTGTGGGCCAGGCCAAGACCGAGCTTCTGGCAGAGGAAGACGACCTGGAAGAGCGATTGGCAAGGCTGGAGAAAGAAGACGAGATCAACCGGATACTGCACGAGTTGAAAGCTAAGAAAAGCAGTTAGTACTTAGAGCACTCAGCCGGGTCGCTACGCCAAGGGCGTAGTTCATAAAAGCCACTAACTGCTTTCCGGCATTTTGGTGGTGTTGGCAATCGGGTGATCGCCGTGATCGGGTGATCGCGCGTGATCGGAAGAAAAACCAAAACTTAACAGGTGGTGAGCGCCTATTGATTCTAAGTGGCATAGCGGGCACTGAAGATGTGCAGCACCGGGGGCATGGTCAGTTGGCCAGTCAACAGTACTGTAAAACCTTTAGTTAGTGGTTCGGAAGTCCGGCAAGGGCTGGGCTATGGGAGATTTCTGGCTATGATGAGTGCAGCAGCAAGAAGGTGCGTTGCGCTAATGGTTTTGAGCGCGGCCATCACCGGATGGTCTTCGCTTGTGAGGGCGCAACAGCCGGCGCAATCGCCCGCAAGCCCGGCAACTCTCGCGGTCAGTCCAAAGAACGCGTCACCAACGACAGATCCGGATGCAATTGAAGTCCTGAACAACTATCTCGTCGCCATTGGTGGAGCGCAAGCCTGGGACAGCGTGAAAGCCGAAGCGGTGGAATCAGAAATACAGGTCATGGGCACAACTCTGCACACCACGACCGTCCAGGAAGTTGCAACTCATCGAAGCTACACCAAGATTGAAACCGCCAGGGGAATAATCGAGCTGGGATTCGATGGTCAACGTGTATGGCAAAAGTCTCCCTCCCTTCACGGCTATATGGCTGATACCGATCCGCAGGCGCAAAGTTTGAAAAATCCTCCGCTGGAACTGCGCCACTTTCGCACAGGCAAGGAGGCATATACGCGCTTGCCTGACGAGACGATCGATGGAACAAAATACCAGGTGTTGAAAACCACTCGACAGGTGTTAGGGCAAGAGTTAACGGTGAAATGCTATTTCGATCCGGTTACTCACCTTGCAGCCAGGACCGTAGTTGGCAACGTGGGCCTGGCAGTAAGCACCTTCAGTGACTATCGCAGCATCGAGGGACGGATGGTGCCGTTTTCTGTGGGCATTTCGACCGGAATGGCCGGCCAGACTGAAATCAAATTCTTGAGTTACAAATTCAATCCCACTTACGATCCCACAATTTTTGATTTCGAGCCTGGTAGTGAAAAACATCCGGATCCTGGTAGTTCTACGAAGGCGCCAGCTTCGCCAGAAGAGCCGGTAAAGAAAACAGCAAGCGTTCCGTCATTGACGCCGTCCTACAAGGACGACGATGTCATTCCTGAACAGATGCGCCTGGATACGTTTGAGCTGGTGTGGGGCAAGATCAATGACAGTTATTGGGACAAATCGTTTGGAGGCCTGGATTGGAAGGGGGTGCACGATGAGTATTTGCCCAAGGCCAAAGAAACCCCGACCAGCGGCGATTTTCACAATGTCCTGAACCAGATGGTAGCGAAGCTGAAGAGTTCACATTTCAGCGTGGATTCGCCTTCGGAGGTCCTCGCGCTGAACGTAACGGCCAAAGAGATTAAGAATGGGAGTCTGGGGATGACTCTGCACTGGATTGATGGACAACTGCTGGTAACTCACCTGCGAAAGAGTTACCCGGCGGAGGTGGCGGGCATACGACTGGGTTACGTTGTCACTCGCATCAACGGAAGCACTGCCGACGAGATGTTGTCCACGTATCGCAAGAAACATCAAGGATTCGACCTTCGTCCTGAACTCCTTTACCGTGCCGCAGCCTACAGTGAACTTGGCGGCCATCCTGGAGACAAGGTGGAGTTGGACGTTCTGAACGAGAAAGACAAATCCATTCACCTGAATCTGGTGCTTAAGGCTGTGCCGCTGGACGAAGATGTGATGTTTGAATCAAAAAAACTAGCGGGCAACATTGGATATATCGAGTTTGGTGCTTTCTTCGGGGAAGTTCTGGATAAGTTCAAGAAGGCAGTGTCTGATTTGCACGGCACCAATGGCCTGGTGATCGATCTGCGGGGAAATCCCGGGGGCCTGATTGAATTGGGACCACACATGGCAAACCTGCTCTGCTCATCCCCAGGGTCTCTGGGTACATTTACTTTCCGTTACGAAAAGCAGGATTTTTCTTTTAAAGGCTCAGGAGAAAATGCGTATGCAGGCAGGATCGTTGTGCTGGTGGACGAATCTTCCATCAGCTCGGCTGAGGTTTTTTCCGGTGGTCTGCAGGACCTGGGTCGCGTGACCGTAATTGGATCGAGAAGCGCTGGGGCAGTGTTGGCATCCACGGTCACGCTGCTTCCCACGGGCGGCTTATTCCAATACGTAATCTCCAACTTCGAGACACCCAAAGGCACCATGCTGGAGGGACGAGGCGTAATTCCTCAACTTGAGGCCCGGCCTTCGCGTCAGACCTTGCTTGCCGGCCGCGATCCCGCGTTGGAGGCAGCAACCAACTTTTTGCGGCATGGAGGAACTCTGGCTGGAACGAAATAGGGAATTGAACGAAAATGGTGAGTGGGCCACCGCTACATCCTGAGACCATCTTTAGTGAAATATACGTTGCTGGCGTTCATCCTGTTTTGCCCGAAATTGGTTTTCGCCCAGGTTGGTGTGTCTTCCAGCGAACTCGAGCTGTTCAACCTGCTGAACCAGGAGCGAACCAGGGCAGGGTTGCCGAAGTTTGAGTGGAACTATCAACTGGCAGAATCGGCGCGGGCCCATACTCAGCTTCTGGCCAATCGGGATACTTTGTCCCACCAGTTTCCCGGTGAAGCGGCCCTGGGCGACCGCATTGGCGCTACCGGATTGCGCTTTGACGTGGCGGCGGAAAATGTGGCCGCCGGCGATTCGGTGAAGCAGATCCACTCCGGGCTGATGGAGTCGCCACAGCATCGCGCCAACATCCTGAGCCCCAGATACAATTCCGTCGGCCTGGTAGTTGTTTCGCACGATGGTCAGTTGTATGTGACTGAGGACTTCGCCCACACGCTCCGCTCGTATTCAGAGGAACAGTTTCGCCAGGGTGTGGTCGAAGCATTTAACAAGGCCAGGGAGACCAATGGGATTCCATCGGTGGTCGCCAACGCTGACCCACGATTGCATGACTTCGCCTGCTCTGACAGCAAGGACGCGCAGCACATGCTTGAGGGGCTGCCAGGGGCTCAGACCCTGGTGATATTTACGAGTACAACTCCGGAAAAGTTGTCACCCGCTATGGACAAAGCTGCGGCAGATGAATCAACGCACCGTCTGGACATCGGGGTGTGCTTTAAACCGGGCAAAGAACATGGGTACGGAAGCTTCAGGATCGTTGCGGCGTTTTACCAGTAGACTAAAACTATGACTCGAGGCAACACCAACCTGGCCATATTTCTCTTTGCAGTTGTTGCCACGCTTGGTGTCCTGTTGGTTACGATGGGCGCTCAAACCCCAAACCTTGAGCTGGCCAAGACAGCGCCTGCAGAATCACATTCCGTCTGGGACGGCGTATATACCCAAAAGCAGGCCCAACGCGGGGAAGCCATTTATGATCAGCAGTGCTCTTCCTGCCATGGTGAAAAACTCACTGGAAAAGAGAGCGAGGATTCACCTGCTCTTACCGGGCGAGACTTCGACAATGAATGGAAGGGACGCACGGTAGGTGACATGTTCAGGAAGATTCTGAGGAAAATGCCGCAAGACAATCCTGGACATTTGACTGCGCAGCAGAGCGCCGACCTGGTGGCGTTTATTCTCAGCTTCAATGCGTTCCCTGCCGGTAAGACGGAATTGCCGCCGCAGAACGAAGCCCTGGTGGGTATTCGCTTCGACGAAAAAAAGCCGGAGCAAAAATAGGTCTTTATTCCAGAGGACTTTCCTCTTGCAAGACAGTCAAGAGCTCGTCATCCACATCCCAATTCTTGAGGATCTTGATGGCTACGCCGGAAGGGAAGCCGGCGCGCATTAAGGCGCGAAAAACCTTAGCGGCTTCGCGATTATTGGCAGGTTTGTTCAGCCGTTTGCGTTTGAGGAAGGCCCGCGCCTGGGCCTCCTCATTCACTCCGGAATAGGCCTGAGCCACTGCTTTGTCGATCACTTCTGAATGGACGCCTTTGACTTTGAGGTCGGTAATCACGCGGCGAGGGCCGAATTTCTCGTTGTCGCGGCGGAAGGCGGAATAGGTTGCGGCGTAATTGGAATCGTTGAGGTACTTGTGTTCCTTCAGCCGCAGAATGATCATTTCAACCAGAATTGCTCCAGCTTCATCGCGTGGGACCCGGTTGCGCAGCAGGCGCTTCATTTCTGCCACAGTTCGCATTCTTCGGCCCAGCGCGCCGATGGCGTACTCGTAGAGAGCAGCTTCGTCGTAAGT
>DATDGH010000869.1:0-4661 GCA_036522215.1 Candidatus Angelobacter sp.
AGGAGCATCCATGGAAGTTATTGCCAGTATTCCACAAAACACACAACTCCCTCCCCCACTGTCCAACCTGGATATCGTTCGAGCGTGGAGGGACCCCAGATACCGGCGCAGTCTTTCTGCCGAGCAGCTTCAACGGCTGCCGGGCAATCCCGCCGGGCCCAGCGATCTGACCGCCGATGAGTTGAAGGCTGCGGCCGGTCTGGCGTTGGGAGGAGATTTTGTCATAACCACCGCAATCACATGCACCGAGTGCAGTTTCCAGCATTGGAAATCTTGTGGGTGCATACCCGAGACCACCGCTATCAATTGCACCTTGACTTCGCCCACTTGCGGGTGCAACTAGTACTCAACCGATCTGGAAATTCAGACCATCGGAATCCAGAATAACCTCAGACCGGCTAAACCCCCTGGCGGGCTAGCCGGTTTCCTGAATCACGAACAAACACAGTAGGACCTGAGTGCCCGCCCTCAACGGCAATTGAAGATGCCCTCGTATCCCCTGAACGTGCTTCCCATAAGTCGGTCCATCCTGGATAGTGCTGTCTGGCGCCAGGCATCAACCCTGATGGAGAGGCTTCCCGAACTCCGCCGGCCAAAAACTCAAATCCCAATTGACCCTGAGCTTGCAGCAGAGAGCCTGGCATTGTGGCGGGCCAGTTCTCCCTTCGATCAGGATCGGTACTTCTTTGAGCGGCTCGCGATGGACGGAATCACGCAAGAGGAATTCACACAGGTTCTGGGAACGCCCGTCGAAAAATTGGATGGCCACGGCGCCGCTCCGCCCTGGGCGGAGTGGCTGGCCTGTGCCTACTCCTCGCCTCCGAAGCCGCGCGAAGGCGGTCGCGAAAACTGGGGTGACGTCCGCAACGCCACTACCGCGGGATTTTTGAATTTGGTCGAACCCTTGATGATCGATGCGCGGTGCGCGTTGGAGTCAAGAGTCAAGAATCTGACGCGGGACCATCATGAGGCGCCCATCGACATGGCGCGCACAATCGATGCCCTGTTCGCCAACCTGCCTCGGCAGCTTTTCGCCATCATTCAAAAGACGATGGTGCTGGAACTAAACACGGCCAGGCTTGAAGGCGTGCTCACAGGAGCAACGCCGCCTGAGCGCTTCACCAGCTTCACCCAGCGGCTGCGCCGCCCGGACGTCGCCTTAGGGCTTCTGTCGGAATATCCCGTGCTTGCGCGTCGAATCGTCGGCTGCATCGACAATTGGGTCAGCGTCAGCAGCGAGTTCCTGCAGCACCTGGCTGCGGATTGGACGAAAATAAAACAACTCTTCAATTTGGATTCGCAGACCGGCATCCTGGTGGAAGCTGCGGGCGGCGCAGGAGATACGCACCGCCAGGGCAGGAGTGTGGTTGTGGCGCGATTCGCAGACGGATCCAGGCTTGTCTACAAGCCCAGATCCATGGCTGTGGACGCGCATTTCCAGGATTTCATTCGCTGGGTGAATGAGAAGGGCGCCAATCCTCAACTTCGCACTTTAAAAGTTCTGGACGGTGAAGACCATGGATGGGTGGAGTTCGCACACACAGAAGGCTGCGCTTCCAGGGAAGAAGTGGTTCGCTTCTATGAAAGGCTCGGCGAGTACCTGGCCATTCTTTACATATTGGAGGCAACCGACTTTCACTTCGAGAACCTTCTGGCCTGCGGTGAGCACCCCATCCCGGTTGATCTGGAAGCGTTGTTTCATCCCTGGGTCCGCGGGATTGATCTGAAGCAGCCGGATATCCAAATGGTGAGCCTGGCCAAGGCCCGGTCGGTCTTAAGGATCGGAGTGCTTCCCCGGCGACTCTGGGCCCACGAAGACTACTCGGGCGTGGACCTGAGTGGCCTGGGTGGTGCGCCTGGCCAACTATCGGACAATATCTTGCAGTGGGCCGGTGCCGGCACGGACGAGATGGCCGCGGTGAAGCAGCCTTTTCGCATGCCGGGCGGCCGCAATCGTCCCACCATTAATGGCGCGGAGGTGGATGTCCAGCAATACGCCGAGCCAATCATCTCCGGCTTTTCCCGGATGTACGAACTGCTTCGCTCTCATCGCGACGAACTGCTCTCCAGCCATGGTCCGCTCGAACGTTTCGCCCACGATGAAGTCCGGGTCGTGGTCCGGGCCACACGTGGTTACGGAATGCTGCTTTCTCAGAGCCTTCATCCGGATTACCTGCGCGATGCGCTTGAGCTGGATCGCCTGCTGGACGGTCTATGGGCCGGCGTTGAAGACAATGCACATCTGTTGCGCTTGATTCCATCCGAGCGCCGGGACCTCCTGGCAGGTGATGTTCCCATCTTCAGCACTCGCCCTGCATCCAGGGACCTGTTTACCAGCACCGGCGACAAGATTGACGCATTCTTTGAAAAAACAGCCATGGATCTCTCGCGCGAACATGTCCTGGGTCTGAGCGACGAGGATCACCGCCGCCAGACCTGGTTCATCCGTGCCTCCATAGCCACTCTCGATCTGGGAGAAGAGGAGATGAAATGGGCCAGCTACCAACCCATCTGGTCGTCCTCTCCTTGCAGCCGCAGCGAGCTGCGCCCAAAACTGATCGCAGAGGCTTGCCGTATTGGTGACAGGCTGGCAGAGCTCTCACTGCAAGATGGACCCCACGTTACCTGGATCGGCTTCGCCTACCTGAACAAGGTTTGGTCACTCGACGCGCTGCTGGAAGACCTGTACGGCGGATCCACAGGACTCATTCTTGCGCTCGCCTATCTGGGCTCTTTTGGTTTTGACCAATACACCGAATTGGCTCGCCGGGCCCTGAAGACTTTGCAGGTGCGGCTGGAGAGCACCGGCCAGTATCTCCATTCGATCGGCGCCTTCAGTGGTTGGGGCGGAATCATTTATGTGCTCTCCCACCTGGGCGTGTTGTGGAACGATCCGGAGTTGTTTGCCTACGCCCACCGACTGGTCGAGCGGCTACCGGACCTTATCGAAAAGGACGAGGCTCTGGATCTGGTAGGTGGCTGCGCCGGATGTATAGGCAGTCTGCTGGCGCTGCACAAAGCGTCGCCCTCAGACCAGGTCCTGGCTGCTTGCGTCCAATGTGGAGAGCGCCTTCTGGCCAGGGCGAAGCGAATGGAGAACTCGAGCGGGCTGGGCTGGATTACCAACCTGGAGACAGCAGAACCGATGACCGGATTTGCCCACGGATCAGCTGGCATCTCGTGGGCGCTGTTGGAACTGGCGGCGCAAACCGGAAACCAGAACTACAGGACCACCGCGCTCGAAGCCATTGTCTACGAGAGTAGTCGTTACTCTTCCCAGGCAGGGAACTGGGTGGACGCCGCCAGCACACGCGAACTGGGAGTCCGGAAAGCCATCGCGCCCTCCATGGCCTGGTGCTATGGCGCCCCGGGAATCGGCATGGCCAGGGCGGCTGCGCTCAAACACACTGATCATCCCCTCGTTCTCCTGGACCTCGAGCGCGCCCTGCAGGCAACCATCAGCCACGGCCCAGGTACCAATCACTCCCTGTGCCACGGCGATCTTGGCAACCTGGATTTCCTGCTTCAGGCCTCCCAGGCAACCGGCAGCCAGGAACTCGTTCAACGAGTCGATGAACTGGAAAACCAGATCATCGCCGGCATGAAGAAGTATGGCTGGTTGTGCGGAGTTCCGCTGGGTGTGGAGTCCCCGGCGCTGATGAACGGATTGGCCGGCCTCTGTTACGGTCTTCTGCGCCTCGCCGACCCTGACCGCGTCCCCTCAGTGCTCACACTCTCTTCGCCGTCAATGAAAGTCAGTTCGATTGAGCGGTGAATCAACGCGAACGAATGCGAATGAAAAGAATTCGGCTTTTTGATTTTGTTGTTGCTTTCCCTATCCTGTTCTCGATTTTCTCCGTAGTAGAATCAGCCAGGCGCCAAACGAACAATGTAGAGTCGCCACGGTTTTCAGATCACGGCGATCACCCGATCACGCGCGATCACCCGATTGCTGACGCCACTAAAATCCGTGCCAAAGAGCCAAAGATTATTCAATCCGGTCTGCCGGTGGCCGGAGCCGCTCTCCATTGAAAGCAGAGAACGAAGCCATCGGGATCGGTGAGATACAACTGCTTCATGCCATACGGCGCGATCTTTGGCTCTTTTGCCTTGATTCCTTTTTCTTTCAGATAGGCGTAGGCTCCATCTACGTCGGGGCATCCGAAGTAGATGGCCGTGTCCTCGTGGGCCGAAATTCGCGCGGGATCGGGAGCCGGTGGCCGCTGGTCATCGTCGTAGGCGGTGTTCAGCATGAGTTCCTGGCCATTCAGCCGGAGCAGGACCCAACCAAAGTTCGGTGCAGGGCTTCCGGCTGAGCCGGCAATCTCAAAGCCCAGTCCGTCGCAATAGAACTTGAGTGACGTAGGCATGTCGAACACTTGAAGCAGCGGAGCCAGTCCACGAATTTCAATCGCCATTTGATCCTCCCTTACCTTTTCATTGTTTTCTTTGTCATTCATTTGAAGCTTGTCATTCCGAGCGCCGGTTTCAGCGCGAGGAATCTGCTTTGGCCTTTCGGCATCTTCTTGGTCTTAGCCAATCGCTAACTAACTAGCCAAGGGCTTCGCCCTTGGTATCCCTTGCAGCTAGGTTTTGGTTTTGATTTTAAATTACCAAATTACCAACTTACTCAATTACCAAATTCTCGGCGAGAACGAAGT
>DATDGH010000870.1:0-15928 GCA_036522215.1 Candidatus Angelobacter sp.
GGTGACGCGCTGATCTTCCGGTGGGGACGCTGGTCTCGTGAGGCCCATGCCGGCGAGCTGTCTACCCAGCAGTCGGCCGGTCTCGACAATTCGGTCCTGCCATGGCTGAAGAAGAATAATACATTTGGGGAATGCCGGAGACTCTTTGCTGTCCTTTTTAAACCTTAAACGTCATTTAGCATTAAGCGACTTTTTGCGGAATTGCGAAGGCACGGCCCAAAAGGTGGGGCTTTTAACCAAAGTTGAGCGAAGCGAATGGCCCGAATTGAGCATCTTACAAGCGAAGGCACGTGCCTATACAGAAGTAACACATGGATGAGTTGGGTTGGTCGTTCGGGATCCCGCTACGCCGCTTTGGCCTGGATGGGTGATGCTGTTCCGTTGCCTCCACAACCAGCTGTTCAATTAGCCGTTAGCAGCCCTGATAAAGTTCACTCTCAGTGTTGCGACCAGGATGTTATACTTTCAATAAGTTACCGCCATTGCGGAAGGAATTTCAATGTCTCGTAGTTCGCTCCGTTCGCCGTTCATCGTTTTTCTCGTCATTCTCATTTGTGGTTTTCTGGGCGTTGGTTTCAGCCAGAGAAATCAGGCCCCGGCAGCCGATACTGATGTTCACGATAACCTGCGGCAGTTCTCTGAGGTCTATGACCTGGTGGAGCAGAACTATGCCGAGCCGGTGAATGCCGACAAGGCCATTTACAACGGCGCGATTCCGGGCATGCTGCACGTGCTCGACCCGCACTCCAACTTTTTTGATCCCAAGTCCTACTCCGCGTTGCGCGAAGAGCAGCGTGGCAAGTACTACGGCGTGGGCATGACCATTGCTCCACGCAACAACAAAGTCATCGTGCTGGCGCCGTTTGTGGGAACTCCCGCATACAAGGCCGGAATACGTCCCGGCGACGTAATTATCGCGGTTGATGGCAAGCCGACCGACAACATGACAGCCGGCGACGTGGCCGACCTGCTGAAAGGCGCCAAGGGGACAACCGTTCACATCAGCATTCTGCGTGAAGCGGCGGAAAAACCTCTTGAATTCACTGTGGTGCGCGACGAGATACCGCGCGACAGTGTGGACTTGAAGTTTGAGATTCGCCCCGGCATCGGCTACATGCACGTCTCTGCCTTCAACGAGACCACCGAGCACGAAGTGGAAGAGGCTCTGGATCAGTTTGGCGAGCTGAAGGGTTTGATTCTTGATCTTCGCGGCAATCCCGGCGGATTGCTCAACGAAGGCGTAGGCGTTGCCGACAAGTTCCTTAAAAAAGGACAGGTGATTGTTTCCCACCACGGGCGCAGCTCGCCGGAGAAAGTTTATCGCGCGGCCCACGGCAATGCCGGCAAGGATTATCCGCTGGTTGTGCTGGTGAATCGCGGAACCGCCTCAGCGGCGGAGATTGTTTCCGGCGCCATTCAGGACCATGATCGCGGCCTGGTTGCCGGCGAAACCACATTCGGCAAGGGTCTTGTCCAAACCGTCTATCCGCTTTCAGAGAACACCGGACTGGCTTTGACCACTGCCAAGTACTACACGCCCAGCGGCCGCTTGATCCAGCGCGACTACACCGGCGTCTCTCTGTACGACTACTATTACAACCGCGAGCAGGAACAGAATCCTCCCAACAAAGAAGTCCGGCTTACTGATAGCGGGCGCACCGTGTTTGGCGGCGGCGGCATCACTCCGGACGTAAAGATTCCTCCGCTGAAGACTTCACGGTTTGAAGACACGCTGCTGCAAAAATATGCCTTCTTCAATTTCGCCGCGCACTACCTGAATGGACGCAGCGTTGACAAGAATTTCCAGGCCAGCGATGCCATCCTGCAGGAATTCAGGAAGTTCCTCGACGCCCAAAAGATTCCTTACACTGAAGCCGAGATCAATGAAGGACTTGACTGGATCAAGTCCCAGATCAAGACTGAGCTGTTCATCGCCCAGTTTGGCCAGCAGGAAGGCTTGCGCGTGCGCGCGGAATCCGATGCGCAAATTCTTTCCGCGTTGAACCTGCTGCCCAAAGCCAAAGAGCTGGCAGACAATGCTAAACACGTTCTGGCCCAGCGCGCAGCAGCCGGCGCAGGCAAGCCCAGCAACTAAATTAACTTTGAAGGGGCACGGCTTTGAGCCGTGCCGAGAAAGAAACCAATCCCGATCAAGAGGAGGCCCGCCGAGCAGGCGGGCTTTTTCTTTTGAGCCAAGGACCAAAGGCCAAGAGCCAATGGCTATTGGTTCATTCTTTTGAGTTGTCCACACGCCGCGTAGATGTCACGGCCGCGGGGGCGGCGGATGAAGGCTGGAATACCAGCTTGGGTTAGCACCGATTGGAATGCCTGGACCTTGCGATCTTCCGGAGTAGAAAAATCTATGCCGGGACCGGGATTCAGCGCAATCAGGTTTACTTTACAGCGGATGCCGCGCACCAGTTCCACTACTTCGCGGGCATGGGCAACGTCATCATTTACGCCGTTGAGCAAAACGTATTCAAAGGTGATCCGCTCGCGGTTGCGCAGAGGGAACTCTCTGGCTGCCTGCATCAGCAGAGACAAGTTCCACTTCCTGTTGATGGGCATGATGCGCTCGCGCAGTTCGTCGTTGGAGGCGTTCAGGGAGATGGCCAGCTTGGGACGGACCGGCTCATTGCCCAGATCATAAATCCGAGGCACGATACCGGAGGTGGAAACCGTCATCCGGGATTCGGGGAAGCCTACGCCTTCCACCAGAAGGCGAACGGCTTTGATGAAGTTGGGATAATTCAGGAAGGGCTCGCCCATTCCCATGAAGACAATGTTGACGCGCTGGCACTCCAGGTCCACCCCTCGGTCGTTCAGCACAACCGTGACCTGGCCGACGATCTCACCAGCATGCAAATTACGTTTGACGCCCAGCAAGGCGGTCAGGCAGAACTGGCAGTTCATGGCACAGCCGACCTGGCTCGACACGCAGATCGTCGCCCGATTCCAGTCGCTGTCACCGGCTTCGGTGCCGTCCCCGGTTTCGCCGCCATCTCCTTCCGGCATCCAGACAGTTTCAGCAGTCTCCCTGTCGGCCATGGCGATGAGATAACGGATGGTTCCGTCAGCGGACTTGAAGCTCTTATCCGCCACTGGCTGCCGAATCTCGAGCCCCTCGGCCTTCAGGGCTGACCGGAACGGCTTGGGGAGGGTAGAGACGGCCTCCAGGCTGCCCAGACGCTGGGGGTAGATGGCCTGGAAGAGCTGCCGGGCACGATATTCAGGCTGCCCATGCTTTTGGACAAGGCTCGTAAGTTCTTGAAAATCAAGTCCTAAAAGGCTGGATTGTTGCTGCTGGGTCATGCATCCAATCCTCTAGGTGATTGTACATGTGGACGTTGGTAGTACTTAGTAATTAGTATTTAGTAGTTAGCAAAACCCCAAATCAACATCAACACCAGCAAAACCAAAGACTTAGAAAGAGTTTCATGGCAACAGCCACAGCCAAAGTTAACGAACCTCGCGACATTCACCGCGTGGTTCTGCCCAATGGGCTGATCGTACTGAGTGAAGAGATGCGGCACATTCGTTCGGTCGCCATCGGTATCTGGATGAAGAGCGGCTCGCGCGATGAAGAGCTGGAATTCAACGGGATTTCGCACTTCACCGAGCACATGGTATTCAAGGGAACCACATCGCGCTCGGCGCTGCAGATTGCGCGCGAGGTCGACTCCATCGGCGGCAACATGGACGCGTTTACCGGTAAGGAGACCATCTGCTTTAACATCAAGGTGCTGGATGACCATCTGCCGATCGCCATGGATATCTTGAGTGACCTGGTGCTGAACCCGGTGTTCAACGCCAAAGACATCGCGCGCGAGAAAGGCGTGATCCTGGAAGAAATCAAGATGGACGAAGATAACCCGGATTATCTTGTCCACGAACTCTTCACCCAGAATTTCTGGAAGGACCACCCGCTGGGCAAACCGATTCTGGGAACCAAGGAGACGGTCCGCTCCTTCAAACAGGAGAACCTGTTCGACTTTTACCGGAAGCGTTTTGCGCCCAACAACATCATCATTTCCGCGGCTGGAAATTTGAATCATGCCAAGTTCGTGGACCTTATCCAGCGGCGGTTCTCTGCTCTCAATTCGGTCCCGAATGGTTACCATCAGCCTGCGCCGGCAGTCACGCCACGCATCATTACCCGGAACAAGAAAGAGCTGGAGCAAGTGCAGCTTTGCCTGGGAGTACCATCCCATCCCATCTCACACGAGAAACGGTATGTCTCTTACGTGCTCAATACAGTTCTGGGCGGAGGCATGAGTTCACGGCTGTTTCAGAAGATTCGGGAAGAGCAGGGGCTGGTGTATTCCATCTACAGCGACCTGAATCCGTATCGCGACACCGGATGCCTCACGGTCTATGCCGGCACTTCACTTGAATCAACACCAAAAGTAGTTGAATCGGTGCTGGCGGAATTCCGCGAGATGAAAGAGATACCCTTATCGGACGAAGAAGTTCGCCGGGCCAAAGACCAGCTCAAAGGCAGCCTGATGCTCAGCCTGGAATCGAGCACGGCCAGAATGTCCAATCTGGCGCGCCAGGAGATGTACTTTGATCGCTTTTTCACTCTGGACGAGACCATCGAACAGATTGAATCAGTGACGGCGGCGGAGCTCTCGGAGATGGCGAACCAGCTCTTTCAAAAAGACAAGATCGCGGTGACAGTATTGGGGAACCTGGATGGACTCAAGTTGTCGCGCGAACAGCTGGTTTGTTAATCGAGTCGTCGAGTCATCGGGTCATCGGAAACGCAAAAACTTACCACTGATGACACTGATTGAACTGATTTTCCCTGATTAGGTCAGGGGTAAACAGCACATCACAAATTAGCAATCTGGAATTCCTTCTTCCTTTGTGTCCTTTGTGGTGAATGCTTTTACCGCTCCACCACTGATTCCAACATCTGAAAGAATTCCGGGAAGGAGATGCGGGCGGCTTCGGCGCCTTGGATTTGGCTGTCGCTCTGAGCGCGCAGGGCGGCAACGGAGAACGCCATGGCAATCCGATGGTCGCCGCCGGAATCGATTTCTGCTCCGTGCAGCTTCTGGTTGCCGGGAACGCGCAATCCATCTTCGCGCTCCTCGCATTCGGCGCCCATGGCGCGCAGGTTACTGGCAACAAGCGCGATCCTGTCGGATTCCTTCACCCGCAGCTCCGCGGCGTCGCGGATCTCGATACCATCCTGGGTATAAGGAGCAATGGCGGCGAGCACCGGCAGTTCGTCTATCAGGGCTACAGATTGTCCACCGGAAATTGTTGCTCCCTTCAAAGGCCCGTATTCCAGTTTGATTGTGCCAACTAGTTCGCCATGATGATCTTCCAGGTTGATGACGGAGATTCTGGCCCCCAGAGCGCGCAGCACATCCAGCAGAGATGCCCTCGTAGGATTGAGCAGAAGGTCTTCAATCACAAGATTGGAGTCGGGAAAAAGGGCGGCAGCACACAAAAAGAAGGCCGCGGAGGAGATGTCTCCCGGCACCATGGCCTGAATGCCCTGCAATTTCTGTCCACCGGCAATGACAACTCGATTTCGAGTGCGCGAGAGCTCCGCGCCAAAGGCGCGCAGTGCCTGCTCTGAGTGATCGCGGGTGCGAAACGGCTCTTCAACCGCGGTTTCGCTCTGGGCGAACAATCCGGCAAACAGAACTGCCGACTTCACCTGCGCGCTGGCCACCGGCATTTTGTAATCAATGGCGTGAAGACCGCCTCCGTGAATCGTCAGAGGCGGCCGGTCACCGTCTGACGCTTTGATTTCAGCTCCCATTTGACGCAACGGAGTCATAACGCGGCCCATGGGACGACGAGAAAGCGATTCGTCACCATGCAACTGGCATTCAAAGTCGTGGCCGGCAAGAATGCCGGAAAGCATGCGGATGGTGGAACCGGAGTTGCCGCAGTCGAGGCTGTCGGCTGGTGGTTGCAAGCGTTCTTGTCCGCGGACTTTGATTAAGCCGTCTGCGGAGCGAACAACTTCCGTGCCCAGCTGGCGCAGGCAACTCAAGGTGCTGGCGCAATCAGCGCCGGTGGAAAAATTGGTCAGTTGGGTTGTGCCTCCGGCGATTGCGCCCAGCATGGCATAGCGATGAGAAATGGATTTATCTCCGGGCAATCGCACCGCGCCGAGGATGTTCTTGGCCGGGCGAACAATCAATGCACGCGCTCCATGAATTGAAAATGGCCTTCTTCAGTTGCCCGCTGCCGTAAAAATTTTTCCCTTGACATTGGACGAAAGTAATACAACTCATCAATCCCGAAAACATCCTACTGTCAGCACGAACGCGAAAGCGCAGTGCCAGTTGAGGTACCCAGGCTCGGTTCCCCTGCCCCCAGGTCCAGGAATTTTCCTCTTCCATTTCATCATACAGGTAGTAAGTTATGATTCGCAGCGCAGCAGGTTTCGCTCTTGTCCTGATCGCATTGAGCAGTGGTTCCCTGGCCCAACGAGATCTTCTTTATCAGCAGCAGCAACAACAGCGGCCTGGAGGCACGATGTTTTCGTCGCGGGACATGTCCAGCCCCCTCAGCGGAACGGTCATGTCTTCCGACAACCGGCCTCTGAAAGATGTCCGGGTGGACTTGCACGATGGCAACGGTTCTACCATCAACTCGGTGTACACCAATGCGGCAGGCATGTTTGAATTCGCGCAGGTACACTCCGGCCTCTATGACGTGGTAGCTACCTCCGGACTGGAAGAGGCACACCAGCGGGTACAAATGGACACCATGCCCTCTGCCATCAATCTGCGCCTGCCTATACAGCGCACTCCGTCCGACGGAAATCCTGGAAATTCCGTTTCTGTGGCGCAGTACAAAGTTCCGGCCAAGGCGCGCGAAGAATTGAAGAATGCCCGCGAAGCCACCGCTAAAGGAAAGAACTCCGAAGCGGAAAAGCATTTAGCCAAAGCCCTTGAGATTTATCCCAAATATGCCGACGCGCTGGCGTTGAGCGCCATTTTGAAGCTGGACACGAACGACCAGACAGGAGCGGTGGCCGATCTGCAGCAGGCGATTCAGGATGATGAGAATTGCGCGCTGGCTTACATCGTGATGGGCGCCGTCCTGAACCGGGAAGAAAAGTTTGATGATGCTATCCGGACCCTGCAGCGCGGCGAAGCCTTGTCGCCGGATTCCTGGCAGGTTTATTTCGAATTGGGCAGGGCTTTAAACGCTAAAGGGCAGTATGAGCCGGCGTTGCGCCAACTGGAAAAGGCCCAGGCACTGGTACCCAGGGACTATCCCCTTATCCACCTGGTGAAGGCCCGCGCCATGATGGGCCTGAATAATTATTCCGGCGAGATGGCGGAGTTGCAGCAGTATCTGGATAAGGAACCGCAAGGAACCAACAGCGCCCAGGCCCGGAAGATGCTGGATCAGGCGCGGGCGTTCTCTCAGACCAGCCAGAAAGCGGCGAGCAATTCAAGCAACTAGAACAGTTGGCAACTGGCAAACCCTACCGCTGATGACACCTGTTGAGATCGCCGTAATCGCACGTGATCGCTGTGATCTGAAGGCAGGATTCCTCGGATTTGCCTCGGAATGACAAACCTTTAAATCAGGCGAGTAACACCGTTGAGACCGGAGTAAAGGCTCAACGCCAAGGACCGCTTTTTATCGATAATAGCCGCGGCGGGTTTCTACTATCACCTTGCCTTCGCGCTGTTGCACTTCAGGAGCGATTTCCAGGCGAATCTCGCGGAAGCGCTCCTGCCCATCCATAGAGGGATGATATCCGAGCGCATAGCGCGTTCGGATCTGATCAATCAAGTCAGCCATTCTGGCACTGATTTTCCTGCTGCTGTAAGAATCCACCACCTCTCCACCTGTTTGGCGGGTGTAGTTGTAAACGTCGCCAGGCGGATACTGCTTGCGATACAGCAGCTCTATCGGATGGTTAAAGGCACGCATGAATTCAATGTCAGAGATCTCACTGCGCTGCAACAGGGTGAAGACGACTGCCCCGGTCTTAAAGAGCCGGGTCAAGGCTTCTTTCTCAGAATGAAGATTTTCGGCGGCGATGCTTCTTCCGTATTGATATCTCACGTCTTCAGAAGGGATATTGGGTACATTGTCAGTAAGCCAGATAATCACTCGCCGGCGTTGGCTGTTTGGTTTTCCCGCCTCTGTGGCAGCCTGAAAGATTCCTTCGTTGAAGAAGGCAGCCTCAGCACTCTCCATCTTTCCTGCCCTGCGGATGGCCTTCACAATCAGTTCGCGGTCGGTGGTGAAATCCTGAAGCAGTTTGGTCGAGGCGGAATAGACCATGACGGCCGCTTCGTCTTCAGGCTTGAGATGCTGTAACGACTGAAGGGCGCCATTGGCAAGAGATTTGAGAACGGGCCGTACACTATCTGTCAGGTCGAACAGAAAAACCACAGAGAGTGGAAGCTCGTCCTGGCTCAAGGAGGTGATCTGTTGTCTTATCCCGCCTTCGAACAGCATGAAGTCATCGGATTTAAGCGCGGGTACCGGCTGATGAGTCTTTTTCTTGAGCACCTGGGCATCAACGACGACCAGATTCACTTTTACTTTAAATACCGGGCTGAGAGGCGGTGAAGTTTCCGTTTGTGAATATAGAGAAGTAGCTGTGGCTACAATGAGAAGAGCTAACGGAAGACTGGTTAATCGGGGCATCGGGATATCGGGGCATCGGTGCATCAGAACACCAACCAAACCCCAGTTAGAAGACATCATACCGCCGATTTCATCTATTGCGCGATAAAGCGACAGCAGAATTGGCCGCGCACACCTTTGGACTAGGAGCCCGGGGCCAAGACCTGCGGCCACCAGAAGTGCCTAGACCTGGCTTCGTGAGGTGTCAGTTCCCGAAGCCGGCGCAGCCAGGTAGAGCGGCTCTTCAGGAATGATGATCCAAGCGACGATGTAAGCAATCAATCCGACGCCACAAACTGCGCACACCACCCAAGCAATCCGGATCAACGAAACATCCAAGTCGAAATACTCGGCGAATCCCTGGCAGACACCAGCGATCTTTCGTCCGTTTCGCGGGCGCACCAGGCGTTGCCGAGCTGTTGTGCCGGCCACTCGTGTGCCACAGTAGGCGCATAGATTGGCGTCATCCTGAATGACTTTGCCGCAATAGTTGCAATACATGGAAAACCTCAGTAGTCAGTACTTAGTAGTTAGAAGTTAGCAAGAACCTGCTTCGCCCGACACCCCAATGTTACGCAATCCGAGCGTTGGCGGTTCCGATAAATGATAGAACGGCTCCTCACCCCCGGCTCCCCCGCTATCCCCTTCTTTTACCGTCCTTTATAAGGCTTATCCAGGTACTTGCGAGCTGTTTCGGCTTCGTTGGTGGAGGAATCCAGAGCGATGGCAGCTTGGTACTCTTTGAGGGCTTCTTCGCGCTTGGCCATGAGGTCAGCAACCTCGCCTGCAGCCAATAAGGCGCGCTGGCGAAGCTCATGATTGTCACTGCTGGCGTTGCCGGCGGCTTCGTAGGCCAGAATGGCCTCAGGATACTGGTTTTGGCCGCGCAGGGCCTCTCCCAGACCGAATTGAGCAAGTTCAACGTGCGGATCGGGATATTTCCCGCTTTTACAGCTATCCAGCAGCGTGCGGTAGGCAGCAAGCGCAACCGGACCTTTGCCGCCATCCTTCATGAGATTGGCCTGTTCCAGAGCAAACAGGAAATTTCGCGGATGCTCCTGCACCAGAGTCTGCACGATCTTCAACGCTTCCGGATTTCGCTGCTCGCGGCGCAAAAAGAGCGCCAGAGCCACCCTGGCATCCACGCTCGATTCACCCCCGGCTTTGCCGGCCTCAGCCAGATACTCAAGGCCCTTCTTCTTGTCCCCGGTAACACCAATGATGCTGGCCAGAATCTTGGTTCGGAGCGGCAGAACAGCAACGATGTAATTGTGGATGCCCACGACGGTCTTGGCGTCCACAAAATCCGGCTTGAGAGTCAGGACCGCCTCATGGTCACTGCGCGACCCAAGGGCGTTGCGAAGCGCGGAAAACCAGGCCTTTTCTACCAGGCCCAGATAGGTTGATCTTAATCCGCGCGTAACGCCCCGCGCATACAGGGCCTGAACATCCTGCGAGTTGGATTTTAGGCGCTTCTCTGAGAGCGCCATGGCTTTATCGACGAGGTCTTTGATCTGTTGCTTGACGGCGCTGTCCAGCACGATCTGCCTGCTGTTAAGGAAGCCCTCCTGGGTATAGAGGCTGGTATCAAGAGCATCGTGTTTGTAAAGTTCGCGAAAGAGGACAGCTTCCAGGAGATGGTTGTAGCCCCGGGGATCGTCAGGGCTGGCTTCCACAGCCTTCTGAAAGTCGGCCATGGCCTTGTCATACTCCAGACTGTAGTAGTGCTCAAAACCGTTCTTTGTGTAAGAGTCAAAAGAGCTGTTTTTGGCGCCATCGGCGGAAAAGGCAGAGGTTAACCCTAAGATGCTGACAAATAAGGGCAAAAACAACGCTGTCCATCCGAACGGGAAGTTACCCTTGTAAGGTTTCATGGGAGCTGCTACGAGGAAGTTTACCTGATTTTCCTGGGAGAGAAGAAGCTGTAAAACAGGCTTGTACTCCCCCGAAAAGATTGGGGACAAACTTATGACAAAGTCGCTCAAACCAATTAAAGAGTACTACTCCGAATCGGAAGCCGCAGATTACTTGAATATCTCCATTTATGAGCTGTATTCGCTTCTGGACGAGCACATCTTTAACGACGGCACACCCCGCCCTGGGGACCTTAGTTTCTGCGAGGCAGACCTGGTGTTGCTGGGATTCTGGAAGAAGAGCCATGGGAATCCCAAGGTGGTTCGAATGCCCCGGCGATACTAAGCTCTGCAGCTTTTACAACGTAATTATTGCTTCTGCCCCCAGAAAACAGTCTGGGCTGAATATCTAACTTATTCGATAACAAAGACTTAGGCCATAAATGTTTTGGCCCTCTGAGTGCGTCCAAAGAGGACAAACCAAGAGGGTCCTTACCATGGCACAATTTGCTGGAAACTATGAGGAAAGGCAGGAGTTCTGGAAACCGGCCGTCCCCCTGCGGCAGGCGACTCCTGAGCCTGGGACCAAAACCCAGGTATGTGATCGTTGTGGCAACGATTTTCTGAAGGCAGCGCGCTTTTGCCACGTTTGTGGCGCAGAGCGCAGCACCAGCCCACCTGCCCAGAGAACCGAAATGCGACCCTGGCGTGATCTTGCTGCGATGCGCGATACGATGGGGCAGACCAATGCTTCACTGATAGCGCTGTTGCTGGGAGTAATCTGCATTATTTCGGCAGGAATGACGGGCTTTTTGTATTCGGCGACCACTGTTCTGGATTGGCAGGCAGTGCAGATCTGGCGCATTGAGTGGTTGCTGGCAGGCTTGGCGATATTCGCAGCAGGAATTCTGCTCAAAAAACGCTAGATTATTTTCGAAAAAGCCTTAGGCCACGGACGGGGTACAGCAGCGGAAGGCGACGCTCATGGGCGTCGCCTTTATCTTTATTGGTTCTCCGCGGCGGCAGCGGTCCTGGTAACGGTGATGGATTGGGCGGTATAGCGTGCGCCTTCGAAAACCGCGACGATCCTCACCTCCGTCCCGATGGCAAGACTGTCCCTGGCGCCGGCATGGGCCGGGTCGAAGTGAACTTCATAGTTCTTGTGGTCAAGAGAGTCTTCCAAAGCCAGAGTCCCGCGATGCATGTCCAGATATGTGATCTTGCCGATATAGGTAAACTCCGCGCCGGGTGCAGCTACTATGGTGATCTCTCTTGCCAGTCCGCGATTAGATTGTTCGGGAGAAAATCGGACGTGCACGATGCATCCTGGCTTCAAGTCATTGAAAGAGGCAGGACCGTTTCCATACACAATTTTGGTTTGCGGATCCACGCTGAAATGTATGGGCGAAGAGTTGATCTGGTCACGCAAGGTGACAACGCTTCGGCCACTATCCACTTCAGTGACCTGGCCATCGGCGTCGGCTGAAGGAGCCTGAATTCCCAGGCGAACGTTGCGGGCAAACACCTCATGCTTCTTGCGGTCGAGCATGGTGTCCACGTAGACGCGCTCACCTTTCTTGATAGCGAGCTGGGTGGTTTCAGCGCCATTGCGGAAAATGTGCGTGCGTTCATCAAACGCAACTTTCCAGCGTCCGCCGTTGCCAAAAATCTTTACCGTCATTCGATTGTGAATGTGGTCGACACTGGTAACGATTCCGCCAACCAACGTGGCTTTGCCAGAGGGAAGCGGAGGAGGATCGAGAACCGGATCATGACCATCTGTTGTTAATCCGGAAGAGGTGGCCGAGCTATCGAAGACTTCGGTTTTGGGCTGCTCAGGTTCACTTGACGACGGACTTACCGGCACAGCCGGCTGCTGCTGAGGCGTCGTAGCCATGGATTGCGACGGTGGCGTGACGCTCTGCTGCGGAGTGGACGCCGGCGGTTGCGCTGGTGGCGCAGTCTGAGGCGCGGGCGGAGTTGCGGTTCCCGGCGCCTGAGGGTTTCCGCTAGGCGTCTTGGGTGCTCCGGACGCCGGTTGCGGTTCGGCTGAGTTGGATTGCGACCAAGCCAAGGCAGCCGCCAAAACTACCAGCAGGATGAGTGCAAATGGGGAACGCTTCATAGCCAATCATTTTGGATGCGCATAGCAGCAGCTCAGATGGCCCAAGATAGTTGTGTCAGCAGTTTTGAGGACTCTGTTCTCGCTGGGGCAGCGCACCATGGCTCGGCAAAGGATTTGTAATTGGGTAACTTGTAAGTTGGTAATTTTAAAGCAAAAAACCAAGCCCCCAACCGGGAAAACCGCCGCCCAACCCAAAGTCCGCAGACGACATCCAACCCAAGAGCAGAGCTTCTGCCCTGATTTCACAGAGGGTGGAAAAGGACCGGAAGAACTGATGCATCGCAAACTGTTCTTAATCTTGTTTACATTCTTTTTCTGTTTGCTGCTGGTGCAATCTCTTGCAGGTGAGGAGCACACCTTGCGTATCCCCTTGCCCAAGAAGAGCAAGTACACCCCTGTGCAGCAGCTCAACCGTGATGGCGTGCAAGCGCTGAAGAAGCATGAGGTCAACAAGGCCAAGAGACTTTTCTATAAAGCCTACCTCATCGATCCTAATGACCCGTTCACGCTGAATAATCTGGGTTATGTATCTGAACTGGAAGGCGACAGCGATCGGGCGCAGCGCTTTTACGATCAGGCCCAGGCCAACACGTCAGATGCGGTCGTGGACAGGTCCACAGCCAAGGAGGACGAAGGCAAGGTTGTAGCAGCGGTGGCGGGCCGTACGGCTGAAGGTCCCATGAAGGTGAACCGCCTGAATAGTGAAGCAATCAGCCTGTTGAAGAAAGACCGCGCGCCGGAGGCAGATCTTGTCCTGCAACAGGCGCTCAAGCTGGAGGCTAACAATCCGTTCACACTGAACAATATGGGATTCACGAAGGAGAAGGAAGGCGAACTGGAACAGGCCATCAAGTATTACAACCAGGCAGCCATGACCGGTTCTCGGGACCCGGTGGTCATTGCCATCAATAGCGACTGGCGCGGCAAAGGCATCAGCGAAATTGCAGCGCGCAATGCCGAAAAGACGCGGCAGGAATTGGGCAAAGCAGACGACCGCGAGGCGCAGGTGGTGCGCCTGAATCTTAGAGCCGTCTCAGCCATGAATCGCAACGACCGTAAAACAGCGCGTGAATATTTCCAGCAAGCTTACAAACTCGATCCCGTGAATGCTTTCGCGCTGAACAATATGGGATACCTGGCAGAAATGGACGGCGACAAGGAGACAGCACAGGATTTTTATGAGCGAGCGCGCGAAGCTCAGCATGCCGGGGCCCGAGTTGCCGTTTCGACACGGCCTGAAGTGGAAGGACGCCCGCTGGCGCAGGTTGCGCAGCAAAGTGACTCTCTGGTTGAAACCAAAATGCAGGCTGAAGTTGAAGCCAAACGGAGAAACAGAAGCGCACCGGCGTTGCATACACGGGACAACCGAGTGATAGTAGACAAACCAGCTCCGCCTAAGCCGAAACAGGAAAATCCGGAAAACACGCCTCCGGATGAAAACCAGCGGCCACCGCAGTAACGGCCGTAGTTAGTACTTAGCTGTTTTTTGCTGGCGCTCAAAAAGTTACAAAGCTACTTTGGGCTTACTTTGAGCGGGCTGGAGAGATCAGGTGATTTAGAGGACCTGCTCCTTTACCCATCGGGACCGCACTCCGCATTGCACTAGCCACGTAGGATTTGGCAGCCTTAGCGGCATCAGCCAGGTTGTGGCCGCGGGCCAAATTGCAGGCCAGCGAGGTGGCGAAGGCGCAACCGGTGCCATGGGTGGATCGTCCTCTGATTTTCTCCCCCTCGAGCAATTTGATTTCCGCAGGACGGCCCATGCTCACCAGATCAACCGGCACATCCAGGTGTCCTCCGGTGATAATCACATTTTTTGCTCCCATCCGGTGCAGTTGTAAAGCAGCGGTCCGCATTTCGTCGACATTGGAGACGTGGAGGCCGGTAAAGGCTGAAGCCTCGTCAATATTCGGGGTGATGACGTCAACCAGAGGCAGCAATTTCTCCCGCAAGATTTGCTCACCATCACGGGAAATGAGTGGCATTCCAGAGGATGACTTGAGCACAGGATCAAGAACTACATTGGAGAATTCATGCCGCCGGATAAACGCGGCCACGGCGCGAGCCGCCTCAGACGAACCTAGCATTCCGACGCGAATCGCTGCCAGGTCGAAGTCAGTCTCAAGTTCCTCCAGGCTCTCTGCGATGATCCTGGTATCGACCGTCTCAAAGCGCTTGACTCCTTGTGTGGACTGCACCGTCAATGCCGTGATGCAGGTAACGGCATAGCAGCCGTGGGCGGCAATGGTTTTGATGTCTGCGGTGACTCCAGCGCCGGAAGAGGGATCGTATCCGGCAACAGAGAGCACGATGAGTGGACCTGTCCTTTGCTTGGAAGGCATGGAATACCTATACGCGGGAGAACGAACCCTAAGCTCCCGGGATTTGCCGATCCGCCTTGGGCAAAGAGTGCTGACGGCTATAACCAATATAGCAGAGTGCTCTCCGCTAGCCACCAGTTCCAGGCTTTAAGGCTTTTGTTATTCGCTCTTGGCCCTTAGCCATTAGCTTCTTGGCAAAGTCAAAATCGAGCAAGAACAAATTGCTCGATCTGCTCTCATCCGAGCTTTCTGATCACGCGCGATCACTCGATTCCTCGGCGCTATACTTCATTTGTGCCATTGATCTATGGAATGCATGCAGTGGAGGAGGCGCTGGCGGCGCGAGGGAGAGGATTTGAATATGTTGCCGTAGCTGCCGACCGGGGTGACAACCGGCTCCAGAAAATTGTGCAGCTCTGTCGTGCGGCCGGTGTTGCCGTCCGAACCATACCTCGAGACCAACTCACTCGCCTGGCTGGGACTGCAGGTCATCAGGGCGTAGTGGCGGTTACGGCAGAAAAACAATATGCCGAGCTCGATGATCTTCTCAAGAACAAAAAAGGCAAATTCAGCTTCCTGATCGTACTGGATGGGGTGGAAGACCCGCACAATCTGGGTGCAATTATCCGCTCCGCAGAGGCAACTGGAACTGACGGCATCGTTATACCGGAGAGGCGGGCCGCCGGCGTTACGGCCACGGTGGTCAAGGCGTCTGCCGGGGCCTCCGAGTATTTGTCCATTGCCAAAGTGGCGAATATCGGTCGTGCAGTAGAGGAGATCAAGGCCCACAATATCTGGACGGTGGGGCTCGACCAGCGTGGCAGCAAATCGTACGACCAGTTGGACTACAACATGGATTGCGCGATCATCCTTGGCGCAGAAGGGCATGGGTTGCATGAGCACGTCCGCGAGAAGTGCGATTACGTGGTTTCCGTTCCCATGATGGGGAAGGTAGCGTCGCTGAATGTTTCCGTGGCTGCGGGAGTGGTGATGTATGAGGCGGC
>DATDGH010000871.1:0-5382 GCA_036522215.1 Candidatus Angelobacter sp.
ACGGTCACAACTCCGGCATTGGAGTCACCCGAAACGTCAATATGAGTGTCACTGCCATCTCCGGCAGGATTGGTGGAAACTATGACTGCATTTCCTAAAGCCGCAGGATTGCCGCTGGGTTGCGGCTGAAAATTGATGGTGGGGCGGAAGGTGTTTCCGCAGCCGGCCACCAGCACCGTGATAGTCGCAACTGCAAAGACCGCCAGCACGGCCCTTCTAATCAAAATCATTCCCTCTCCGCCGGCTCTCACCGGTAGCATTTCCCATGTTGTAGCAAGAAAACATTATTGTATTACAAGCCATACCATCGGTGCATCGGGACGTCGGTATATCGGGGGCATCGGAAACTCACCCCTCTGCTCAAACTCAAACTAGAAGAGGGACGATTTTGAAGACAAGCATACCCCTCCAGTTGAAGAACGGAAGAAATCAGAAAACTTGCACGATATTTTTACGTCCAGCGAGCCCCTGAGTACCAGCGGACGGGTATGGAAATCAGCCCAAAAGTGAGAAATCCCGACCAAACTGTGGCGGCCATAGCGCCTCCATATTCTGCAAACCTTTTGTTAGGATGCGCTACATGCGCTTTTATGCCGCCAAAGCGATGGAGGACCACCCACCAGGCGGCACCACGTCTGGTCGGCGATCTTCCCCCTTGGCAGAGGCGATCGCATTGGCAGGTGCAGCCGCAGCACTGGCCATCGCCGTCTTTTATCGCGGCCCCCAGCTGTGGCATTCAGGCAATCACCTATATCTAGCCCTGGCGATAACCGTTGCGTTCGCGCTGGCGGCGCGACTGGCACATGGAGTCAACACCTCCGGCGCCATAGCAGGAGCTGCTATCGCCTTTGTGTTCGTGCTCGCCAGGATTGATTTTCGCTTGTTCTGGTTGCTCCTGGTTGTATTTTTTGTAACTCTCGCAGCCACACGCGCGGGCAGGTTGCGTAAACAACAGCTCCAGATAGCGGAGGCACAGCGCGGACGGTCCGCTTCCCAGGTAATGGCCAATCTGGCGGTTGCCTCCTTGTTGCTGGCGATTCCCAGGTTTGACTCAGCTCACCTGCTGGCCCTGGCTGCGCTGGCAGAGGTAGCGGCAGACACAACTTCCAGTGAGATTGGCGCCGCATCTTCAACCAGGACCGTCTTGATTACTTCATGGAAAGACGTCCCACCGGGCACCGATGGCGGTATCAGCATGAAAGGAACGGTGGCCGGAGTTTTTGCCGCGCTGATTACCGCCGCCTTTGCCCTCGGGCTGGGATTAGTGAATGCTTCCGGAATGCTGGTTGTCGCCGCGGCAGGCACTGCCGGGATGCTGGTGGATAGCGTGCTCGGGGGAAGCCTGGAGAGGCGCGGATATCTGAATAATGATGTCGTCAACCTCGTCAGCACCGCAGCCGCTGCAGGCATCGCGTGGTTGTCCCTTTAGCTGTTGGTCCAGATCTTCCAATTACCAACTTACCAAATTACCCAATTACCAACTGCCCTCACTGGTGTTGAAGTGTTCCGACGGCGACCAGACCTGCATCCACATCAATCAACAAAGTCCGGGTGTTGCTGACCGCATAAAAGATCACGTTCTGCGTACCTAACGCGGTCTGTAAGGTTCCCGTGCCGCGGCCATTGGCTGAAATTGTGTAGCTGCCGGTCAGGCTCAAATTGGGACTTAAGGTCCCACCATTGTTGAAGTCCGCCGCGCCGGTTATATGACCGGAGCCGTCGCCGGAAAACTGGGCTTCCGAATCTATTTCAGTGGTTGCAGTCACGCCGGTGAAGTTGAGTCCATAGTTCCCCTGAAGGGAGGAGTTGGAGAAGGGCCCGCTTTGCTGAAACGCGGTGCCGACGGCAACTGTGTTGGTGTCAATTTCCAAAGCCTGCACACCGCCGGTTGAGGGATAAATCGCATAGTTGATGCTGCCGGAATTCAGGGTCATAGTGCCGCGTCCATTGCCGGCTACAGAATAGGTCCCGCTCAATGTGACGTTCTGAGTGACGGTCCCACCGTTGTTGGAATCTTCCACGCTGGTGTTCAGCACATTCCCTGCGCCGTCCGTACTGATAATTCCCCCTGCCGCAAATGGGCCTCCGGTACTTACGCCGCCCACAGTAAAGGCAAAGGAGCCGGAGATTGCGGTTGCCGTCTGGCGGAAGCCATCGCCTGCCAGGGCGGGGGCAGCATCCACCTCCACCAACTTGATGTGATTGGCGTCCACTACGTAGTACACAAAGTTCAGGGTGGTGCCTGCGGTGATGGCCAGAGTGCCGCGGCCACTGGTGGGGTTGCTCATGGCCGCTGCCGCCGGGGTCACAGCCACGTTTGTGGCTACCAGGCCATTGTCATTGGTGTCCTGAACGCCGCTGTTCACATTCCCAGAACTGTCAACCGTGAAAATTCCAGCCGACGCTTCGGCGTTCCCACCAACATCGACTCCAGAAACGTTGAAGACCAGCGACCCGGCAAGCGAACTCAACGAAAATGCGGATGAGCTTTGCAGGTCAATGCTGCCGCTGGCCGTGGAATTGTTATCGAAGCGGATAATCAGTGCGTGACCGGCGGAGATGATCACGAAGTTGATATCGAAGGTTCCGGAGCTGGCCGTGATCGTCGCCGTACCTTGACCATTATTATGAACGTTGTAACTGCCGGTCACAGACTGGTTGAGAAATCTCCCGTTACCGCTGTTGACGTCTATGGCGCCGCCTGTGATCGAGCCTGACCCGTTTGCCTGAAAGCTGCCGGCCACCGCGAGAAAGCCAAATTGATTTACGCCGGTGAAGGAAAAGGCAAAACTACCACTGAGACTGGAGTTGCTGAAAGGACCGTTGATGGGTCCGGCAGATCCTCCGCCGGAAACTCCGCAACCATTGAGAAACATGAATAAGAACACAACGGAAGATAACGTTAACCCAACCCTGGCTGCCATAATTGCCCCCTGAATCATTGATGCATTTATGTAAACCTTCGCAGCGGCACACAGCTCCTGCGGTTCATTACAACACTGTTGACTCTGAGTTGTTGCGGAACGTTAGGACAATGCCCGAGAAGTTACAAATTCTTAACAAATCGGATTACTTCTTAGGACAACCGCAGCAGCCACAGGGTGTAGCTGGCAATCTCATGCATTACGGCTTCATTCCTCTTGCCAAACGATTGCGGTTTGGAATTGGGTCGCGGCGCTCCGTAGGCGATAACTCCTTCCCGGGCCATCATCTGCTTGATGCGGAAGATGTGATAGCCATCGCTCACGGCGAGGCAGCTATTCATGTGGTTGGTGTGCATGATGGTGCTGACCCGCCGCGCAGATTCGGCCGTATCCGCGCTTTGCGTCTCGGCGATCAGGTGATCATCGGGAATTCCCAGTGATTTCAAGTACTCGCGGCCTACCGCACCTTCGGTGAACTTAGGATCGGCGCCCGCTCCGCCGGTGGTGATTACTACCGGCGCCAGTCCTCTGCGATATAAGTCGGCGGCGTGGTCGAGCCGGGCTTTGAATACCGGAGATGGTCTTCCTACGTATTCGGCTGCGCCGAAAACCACGATCGCGTCGGCATTGCGGGACTCATCTTTTTCTGACTGTCTGACGATGCGAAAATACACTGCAGCGGTGTAGCCAATCACCAGCAACACACCCACCAGCAGCAATCTTTTGAATAACTTCCTGGCCATTAATTCAGGAACTCCGCCAGCTCATTTTCAGGAATGGCGCCATGGCGGAGAATCGTAGGTTTGTAGGGATCACTCATGTCAATAATCGTGGAAGCGACCTCGCGAGGACTTGCGCCGCCATCCACGATGAGGCTGATGCGGCCGCCCAGTTGTGCTCTCACTCCGTCCGCGGTGGTGCATTCGCTTGCGCCGCTGATATTGGCGGAAGTGGCGGTAATAGGCACGCCTGCCGCCCGGATTACTTCTACGGGAATACGCGCCGCAGGAACACGCAAGGCCACATTGCCGGTATTAGCCGTAACTTTCAGAGGCAGTCGCGAGGAAGCCTTCACGATAATGGTCAAGGGACCGGGCCAATACTTATGCGTGATGTCGTAAAACACATCAGGAAGAGGGCGCGCCAGGTATTCTGCCTGCTCCACGCTCTCAATCAGCAGTGATAAAGGCTTATGGCGGCTGCGCGACTTCACATCATAAACAAGGTCCACCGCCCGCAGGTTCAGGGGGTCAGCAGCCAGACCGTAAAACGTATCCGTGGGCATGCCCACTACCTGGCCGGCTTTGATGCGGTCGGCGACATAAGAGACCAGACGCATGTCTGGTGTTTCAGGGTTAATTCTTATAACTTCAGCAGGCAAAAGCGGCTCCTGTGTGTGTAGAGATTCTTATTTCAGCCGACCCAGTCCTGTCTTCCGCCAGGATGCGCCCTTAGAGTAATGATCAGCGCAGCAATATGGAAATGGGCAAAGCTAACATATTTATGGCGGTTTTCTCAACTATTGGAATCCCACTACCGATATCCGCGTCTAGCGATTCGCCTGCGAATCGCCGGGGCCCAGCCCCGGACTTTGCTGGGGTGGGTAGCGATGAATCCGCGCACTCACTACCAATCAAAGGCGATAGAAAGCCAGCGGGGGACTTCCGCGTTGGCCCCAAGGGACAAGGCCGGTTGCTACACTTGCTAAGACCTCCGTAACCCGCCAAGCTCATTCAATCCAACTATGCTTACACCCATCCCCCGAAGGAGTTTGCTTATGAAAACCACTCTTCCTGCCCACCCGCATAGAATGGGTTCCCTGACCATGCTGTTTGTCTTTGTTTTCGCTTGCGGCGCGTTCGGACAATCAAAGCTGGCTACCACCAATGATATGGCGCAGTCGCCTGGAGGTGACCTGAATTCGGCGCTGGCTGAACTGACGCGCGTGGCCCCTGCTACAGACGCCGACCTGAGCAGTTCGCACGCCGAGGGTGGAAAACTCCACCGGATCACATTCTGGCGAAGAAACAGTGCTCATAAAGCGCAAATGACAACGGCGTTGCGCCGCAACCTCCAGCTCGCAGTGCCCAACTTGGTGCGTGATACACAGGCGTCCCATGGAAGCATCTCTGCAACCTTCAAGTTGTACAACGACCTGAGCGTGGTTTGTGAATCGCTGAATTCGCTGGTCTCAACCGGCTCGCGCGAAGGCAAGGCGGAATTCGCTCCATTGTCCAAAGATCTTTCTGATATGAACCGCATCAGGGAAGAATTGTCTTTCCACATCCAGCAGCGCGCTGCCTTGCTGGAGAGCAAGAATCCTGATTTTGTACTTGCAGCGGGACGGCCAAAGAAGATCATCATCGATGACAACGTCCCGGAAAAGCCGACTGCCAGGAAAAAGAGCTCGCCCCGCTGATCCGCCAGGCAGCACTCGGCCAAAACAGTAAACGAACCT
>DATDGH010000872.1:0-6764 GCA_036522215.1 Candidatus Angelobacter sp.
AAGTCCTGGTGAAGGTCAACGTTGCCCTCACGTGTGGAACGGACTTGAAGGTCTTTCAGCGCGGGTATCATGCGCGCATGATTGTACCCCCGGCCCTGTTTGGGCACGAGCTCTCAGGAGTAATCGAAGAAGTTGGACCTGGAGTGCGTGATTTCCGCCGGGGCATGCGAGTGGTCGCCCTGAACTCCGCTCCCTGTAGCGCCTGCTTCTACTGCTTGAAGCACCAGGAGAATTTGTGCGAAGACCTGCTCTTTAACAACGGCGCCTATGCCGAATACATCAAGATTCCGCGGCGCATCGTTGAATCCAACATGCTGGCCCTGCCCGACGATATGAGCTTTGAATCGGCGGCCATGTGCGAGCCGCTGGCCTGTGCCCTGCGCGGACTTCAGGAGACCGGCGCCGACATCGGCGATACCGTCACCATCATTGGGGCTGGACCTCTGGGACTCATGCTGATTCAGGTAGCAAAACTGATGGGTTGCGATGTGGTCGCCGTAGTGAAACGCGATGAGCAGGTCGCCGATGCCAAGCGTTTCGGCGCCGACGATGTCGTCCATATCAACAAAACCAAATCGGCGGTCGACGCCGTGATTCACCTGACCGAAGGGCGTGGCTCAGACGTGGTAATCGAAGCGGTGGGCCGTCCTCAGGCATGGCAATGGGCGGTGGAGATGGGTCGGCGTGGCGGCGTGATCAATTTTTTTGGCGGCTGTGCCACGGGCACCAAGGTGGAACTGGATACCAACCGGCTGCATTATTCCGAACTGAGTCTAAAATCAACCTTCCACCACACGCCGGAAAGTGTGCGCAAAGCGTTTACATTGATTGCCGAGAAAAGAATCAAGAGCACCGACTATGTAACCGGAGAGGCGCCGCTCTCCAAACTCAAGCAGGTCCTGCAACAGATGCTGGAGCGCGGCAACCAGATCAAGACCGCGATTATTCCCGGCCATTGATTCATGTCAGCGTCATCTACAAACAACTTGACCGGCTGGAATGCCTTGCCGGACTCGTATCGTATTCCGGACTCGCCTCCTTCACTCAGGGAGGCCCAGTGGTACTGCGAGCGCTTGGCGCGCACCCATTACGAGAATTTTTCCGTTGCCACCTGGTTCCTTCCTGCGCGGTTGCGCCAGCATTTCTACAACGTTTACTCCTATTGCCGTATTTCTGATGATCTGGGCGACGAAGTCGGCGATCCGCAGCAGTCTCTGCGCATGCTCGATCAGTGGGAGTCAGAGCTGAATGCCTGCTACGGTGGCTCTCCGCGTCATCCCGTATTCGTGGCCCTGGCCGAGACTGTGCGCCAGTTTACGATCCCCAAACACGAATTCTCCGATCTGCTGATTGCCTTTCGCCAGGACCAGACTGTTACGCGTTTCGAAACCTTCAATGACGTTCTTGGGTACTGTCACTATTCAGCTAATCCGGTCGGCCACCTGGTGCTCTATCTCTGCGGTTACAATGACCCGGAGCGGCAACAGCTTTCGGATTACACCTGCACCGCCCTGCAACTGGCAAATTTCTGGCAGGACGTGGTCCTGGACTTCGGCAAAGGACGCATCTACCTGCCGCTGGAAGATTTGCGCCGTTGCGGCGTGAGCGAGGACGATATTGCCTGCGGTCGCGTAACTCCTCAATTCATCGGCCTGATGAAGTTTGAAGTCCAGCGCGCCCGCGAATGGTTTGCGCGCGGCCTGCCTCTGGTCAAGAAGATCAATAGAGAGCTGGCCCTTGATATTGAACTCTTCAGTCGAGGTGGCCAGGAGATTCTCAACGCCATCGAGCGCCAGAAATTCGATGTGCTGAGCCGCAGGCCCGTGATCTCAAAGTCGCGGAAGCTGTGGTTGGTGCTACGCGCGGCAGCAGGCAAGCTGCGGTGAATCAACAGATCACCCATGCCTATGCGGTGTGCAGAGGCGTTGCCCGCCGTTCCGCCAAGAATTTCTATTATGGCTTTCTTGTCCTGCCCTCGGAAAAGCGGAATGCCTTCTGTGCCGTCTACGCCTTCATGCGCCATGCCGACGACATCTCCGATGATCCCGTCCTGGACATTGCACATAAAAAGCAAAAGCTCAACGACTGGCTCGAGGCCGCCAAAGAAGTTTTCTCCGGCAAACCGACCGATGATCCCGTCCTGATGGCGCTGGCTGATGCGCAGAACCGTTTCAAGATTCCTGTCCAGCTTTTTGAGAAGCTGGTCTATGGCACCAGCCTGGACCTGGAAGTACCTCAATCTGCGGGTTCTCCCGCAATTCTGTGCCCCAGCTTTGAGGACTTGCGGCACTACTGTTACTTTGTGGCTTCGGTTGTGGGATTGGTCTGCATCCGGATTTTCGGTTACCAGGATTCCAAGGCCGAATTGCTGGCGGAAGATTGCGGCCTTGCGTTTCAACTCACCAACATCATCCGCGACGTGAAAGAAGATGCCAATCTGGGCCGGATTTATCTCCCGGAAGAAGACCTGGCCCGCTTTGGTCTCTCCCCAAACCAGTTGGCGCCGGAAAATTTAAATGGCGGTAAAGCCCTCGAGTTGAAGCCGGTGTTGGAGTTCGAAGCAGAACGCGCCAAACGCTATTACAGTTCGGCCAAATGGCTGATGGAACTCATCGAAGAGGACAGCCGTCCCGCGCTCTGGGTGTTGGTGGAGATTTACAGTCGCCTCCTCAATAAGATTGCCGAGCGCAATTATGATGTCTTTACCGAGCGGGTCCAGCTCAGCTTGTGGGAGAAGCTGAAAGTGCTCTCCCGTGGATTCCTGCTCCGCATCGCATGACAGCGGAAGCCCAGCTAAACAACGTTGCAATTATTGGCGGCGGCCTTGCCGGACTCGCCGCCGGCTGTGCTCTGTCTGATGCTGGATTCCGCGTCACTTTGTTCGAGCGTCGTCCCTACGTCGGCGGGCGGGCCTCCTCCTATGAGCATCCGGGTACGGGTGAGGTGGTGGATAACTGCCAGCATGTGCTGCTCGGCTGCTGTACCAACCTCGTCCATTTCTACGAGCAACTGGGCGTCACAGACAAAATTCAGTGGTTCGACGAACTCACTTTCATCGAACCCGGCGGCCGCGCCAGCCGCATCGCTCCATCGTTCCTGCCCGCGCCGTTGCACAACATGCCATCTTTCTTTGCTGCCTCATCGCTTTCTCTGGCAGACAAGCTGGCCATTGCCCGTGCGCTCAACTCCATGCGCAAATCAAACGTCCCTGATGATCCGCAACTAAGCTTTCTGGAGTGGCTGCACCGGCGCTGCCAAACTACGCGCGCCATCGAGCGCTTCTGGAAGGTGGTGCTGGTGAGCGCGTTGAATGAGGACCTGGACCGCATTTCCATGCGCTATGCCATCCAGGTGTTTCGCGAGTCCTTCTTGAAGTCCGCCGCAGCGGGAAGAATGGGAGTACCACGGGTACCGCTGTCTGAGCTGTACGGCAGCGCCTGCGGCTACATTCGCAGCCGTGGTGGAGAGGTGCTGTTGCGTTGCTCCGTAAGCGCCATCAGCCCAGTGAAAAACTCCGTAAAAGTCGTGGGCAGTGGCGAAGGCCGGGAGTTTGATTACGCAGTTTTGGCCGTTCCTTTCCAGGCGGTGACGTCACTATTACCTGCGGATGCCGCGGCTGAACCCCTGAAGCAGGACTTGAGCAAGTTTGAAGCCTCGCCCATTACAGGCATTCATCTCTGGTTTGACCGCGGGATCACTCCGCTACCCCACGCTGTCTTGTTAGACCGGACCATCCAGTGGATGTTCAACAAGAGCAAATTTCATGATCGAGAGGGCAGCTACATTGAGCTGGTGGTCAGCGCATCAAAAAGCCTGGTAGAGAAATCGAGGCAGGAGATTCTCGATCTGGCATTGGCTGAACTGGCTGAATTCTTTCCCCAGGCAAAAGAGGCCAAGGTGGTCAAGGCTGCGGTGATCAAAGAGGTTTATGCGACCTATTCCATCCTGCCTGGGCTAGACCGCTATCGTCCCCATGCCGCAACCGCGTGGCCGCGTCTGTTTCTCGCAGGCGACTGGACTACAACCGATTGGCCCTCCACCATGGAAGGAGCAGTGCGCAGCGGTTATCTGGCCGCCGAGGCCCTGACCGAAACTGCCGGAAACGCAAAGAAGTTCGTCGCCCCGGACATGCCGGCGGGCGGGTTGATGAAGCTATTTGGGTAGATTTCGCAACCACTAGCTATGTTTTCGTTGATCAGCGAAAATCAGTTCAATCAGGGTTATCAGCGGTAAGGTGTTCATGCATCTCCCCTTTCAATTAGCCCAGGCGATTCAGCAAGAAATCGAGAACGTTGACCGGGCGGCACTGATCCAGGCTGCGGCCCAGCTTACGCAGCACTACAGGGCCGGACATTTCTCTGCTCTTGCCATCAAAACCACCGCACATCGTGCAGCCTATCTCGCTGTGCGCTTTCCTGCCACGTTCGCGGCCAGTTGGCGCGCATTTTCTGAGGTTCGACGGCTTGCGCCTGAAGTCGAAATCAAGAGCATTCTCGACCTGGGCTCCGGCCCTGGGACAGCGGTTTGCGCGGCGGCAGAGGTTTTTCCATCGGTTGGTCTTGCCACTATGGTAGAAGCCAACAGGGCATTGATTGCGTTAGGCAGGCGCATCACCGCGCAGAGTCCGCATGCTGCGGTCCGCAGCGCGAATTGGATACAGCAGGATGTCCAGCAGAGCCTATCCTGTGAACCTCATGATCTGGTTGTCGCCTCCTATGTGCTCCACGAACTGCCCCTAGCCAGTGCTCGTCAGGCAGTCTTGGCCGCCTGGCAATGCACAAAAGAATTTTTGGTGATTGTTGAGCCGGGTACAATGCGCGGATTCACATTCGTCGCCCTCATGCGCTCGATGTTAATCAATACCGGGGCATACATCCTTGCGCCCTGCCCGCATGCCCTTGAGTGCCCTATGGCAGTCATGGGTGATTGGTGCCATTTTGCTCAGCGGCTGGAGCGAACGTCTCTACATCGCGAAATCAAAGGCGGGACACTAGGCTACGAAGACGAGAAATTCTCTTACGTTGTCTTCAGCCGCAAGCCATTGACAGCGGCCGCGGCACGCATCGTGGGCCGTCCCCAAAAGCATGGCAGCCATGTGCACCTGACCCTGTGTACGCCTGCCGGCCTAAGCAACCAGACCGTAACCAAATCACAGAAGGAAACGTATAAGCTGGCTCGCGCAGCAGCGTGGGGCGACCCGTGGGAAACGTGAAATAGAGGGCGCGCAGAACCGACAGGCGTACAGACGGTGCTCAACACCGTCTCCGCGCCAAAGGCGCGTTTCTCGGGTTTTGATTTTAATTCCCCTATTACCCGACTACTCAATTACCCAATCTTCCTGGCTTGCTGGCGCGCACAAACGCACTGATGAACTTGCCTTCCACCTCGGGCGTCACTGCATCCACATCAATGCCGTCGACGCTCAGAAAGGCGCGCGCATCCTCAATGTTGTAGACCCGCGTTGGTTCAATCTCGATCGCGTCGAAACCGGCCTGCGCCAGCTTTGCCCGGTACTCAGCCTCCTGCAGCGCTCCGGCAATGCAGCCGCACCAAAGCTCTACACTTTTCTTGATCTGCGCCGGAACATCGCCACGGACCACCACATCAGAGATGGCGAAACGGCCGCCCGGCTTCAGGACGCGGAATGCCTCTCGCAGCACCGAATCCTTGTCAGCGGAAAGATTGATTACACAGTTGGAGATGATTACATCCACGGAATTGTCCAGCAGCGGAATGCTCTCCATCTCGCCTTTCAGGAACTCGACGTTGCTCACCCCCGCCTTGCGCTGGTTTTCCCGCGCCAGGGCCAGCATGTCATCGGTCATGTCCAGGCCATAGGCTTTGCCGCTCGGACCAACGCGTCTGGCCGAGAGCAGCACATCAATGCCGCCGCCCGACCCGAGGTCCAGCACGGTCTCTCCCGGATTGAGCTGCGCCAGGGCCGTGGGATTTCCGCATCCCAGTGAAGCCTTGATTGCTGCCTCCGGAATCCCGCTCACCTGGGTAGTGGAATAAAGGTCTCTGGTGATCGGATCGCCCTCGGGTGTCTGGCATGACGCGTCGCAACAGGCTGAACCGCTGCCTGAAGCTATCCGCCGCGCAGCCTCACCATATTTCTCTTTCACAACCTCGTGAATGTCTGACGTACTCATTATTTCCTCGCACTTCTTTGGTTTTGGATTCCTGCTTCCTATTTTGATTTTCAATTACCAAATTCCCCGATTACCAATTCTCCGCCAGGACCACTCTGTCCTGAAAAGCCTGCCAGTTGCGGCTAGCTGCAACAAACAATCTGCTCCGGCTTGACCGCCTGATTCCGCGTACAACACTCGGCGTAAAGAAAACCTAGAAGCTCGGCCAGGGCCTCGCAATTGGCCCGATAACGCAGGAATGTTCCTTCCCGTTGCATCGTAATCAGGTCTTCGTTTTTCAATTTGTCCAGGTGATGGGAAAGAGTGGAATTAGGAATGTCCAGCTCCTGGCCGATCTCCCCTACCACCATGCCTTCAGGATGTGCGCTGAGAAGAAGCCGCATGATGCGCAGCCGCGGCTCCGCCCCCATCGCCGAAAACATATCGGCATAGCGCACAATCTTGCTGCTTTCAGTCCTCGTCGGCAATCCAAATCTCCTTCAGTATTTCTAGAATAATAGAAATATATTGTCAAGTAAAAAATGGTCCGTCCCCGCCCAGCAGCCTGCCGCAATAAAAATGAAAAGTGGAGCACAGTCGCCCTCGGCTGCGAAGGCCAGCGTGCACGCGCGC
>DATDGH010000873.1:0-2174 GCA_036522215.1 Candidatus Angelobacter sp.
CCATTTCAATAGTGACGGCTTCGCCATCAGGTCTATAATGGGCGGTGTGGAAGGTGCATTATGTGGCTCAACATTGCCTTTCTCGTCGCTCTCATAGCGCCCGCACAGAACAGCTCTCAAGCTCAGTCTCCCTATCAGCTCGGTTCGGGCCCGGCGCCGCTGTATCAGCTTTTGCAGCATCAGGACCAATCGCCCAATCAATTAGCGCCGGTTCCCCAGCTTCAGCATTTGCCGCGCCTGTTCAATCAGCGGCGCCCTGACGCTGACGATCTGCGCGCCCTCCAGCAATCGAATATGTGCCTTACCATGCGTGTCTATCATTTTGAGCGCCATGACGACAAGGCTCCGGTTCTGGTCAAAACCGTCACCTGCACTCCAAACGCTGTGTTCTTGCAGAAGGCCGGGCCTCTGCCCAACCCGCGCCTGGTGCCGGCGAATTAAAGGACACACTCTAGGTTTTGATTTTTCTTCCGCTGACCGGGGTCCCCGGCGCGCCCGCTGTTGGCGTGCTGGGGTGGTGGTGACCCGATTGCCAACACAACCAAAATGCCGGAAAGCAGTTCCTGGCTCTTATGAACTACGCTCTCGGCGTAGCGACCCGGCTGAATGCTGACTGCTGAATGACCATGTATAAGCAAAACTGCAAGGTTTTCCGATCACGCGCGATCACGCGCGATCACCCGATCACCCGATTGTGAACCGCACGTTGCAGCCCATCGTCAAGTCACAGCTTGTTCAATCCGGTCTACCGGTGCGAGGTTGCGGCTTCTTTCACTCGTTCTGCCTGCAACAGATGACGCCGCTGGTGTCCTGAAAGGATCTGAAACCCTGTTCCCACGGTGAAATAAATCACGGAAATCAGGGGATTCCGGAACCGGATGCGGTTTACGTCGCGATCACGGGCCTGACGAATGATCTCACGGATGCCTTGAGTGCTCTTTAGAAAGCGGTCCAGAATAGACGGCTCAACCTGCGCTGCGCGCGGAGCAATCTTCCCGGGTGCACGCGCGCGCTTGGTCTGAGCGGATGGCTCAATGAAGCTGCGAATGAACCATCGGCCGAACCACCCTGGCGTAATTTCCTGGGTCGGCGAGACCGGTTTGCCCTTAAGGGCCCCCGAGATCGGCGGCAAATACACCTCATTGGAAATGCACAGATGTTCCAGACATTGCCCGACACTCCATGTGCCCGGCTGAGACTGCCAGTTGAGCTGCTCCGGACTGAGCCCGGTCACCAGTGCTTTGGCCCTTGCATCACAGGCATCCAGCTCGGCCATCAGCCGCTCGGGCCACGCAGGCACGGGACTGTTTCTCGGTGTAGCCATATCGCCTAAGTATATTGATATTAAGTTTATCCAATCTGCGTTCATCTCGCGGAAATCTGCGGCAAATTTTGGTTGTGGCTCCTACGCTGTGTTTCCCGTGCTAGGATGCCCCATGCTCGCCCTGGCGCGCGACCTGCGTTTTGCTTTGCGTTCGTTTCTGAAGAGTCCTGGCCTCACGGTCGTCGCCATCGTGTCACTCGCCATCGGCATTGGCGCCAACACAGCCATCTTCAGCATCGTGAGCGCTCTGCTGCTTCGACCGCTGCCCTACCAGAATGCAGACCGGCTGGTCATCCTGTGGAACACCTCGCCCGGCCTGGGCATCACGCAGGATTGGTTCTCCACCGCGCAGTACTTTGACATCAAGAACGGACACAAGGGCCTCGAGGAGGTAGCGATTGCCATCGGCGGAAATTACAACCTGACCGGCCAGGGCGATCCGCTGCGCGTAGGCGTGGTGCGGGTCTCTTCCAACCTGCTGCCAATGCTGGGCCTGAAACCGGCGCAGGGACGCATCTTCACCGCCGACGAAGATTCCGTCGGACGCCCGGCAACGGCGGTGCTGAGCTTCGGCCTGTGGGCGCGAGAGTTCGGTTCTGACCCGCACGCCATCGGCCGGGTGATCAACCTGAACGGACAGCCCTATGAAGTTGTGGGCATCATGCCGCAGAGCTTTGCTCTGCCGCGCGAGGTCCTGCCGACACTGGGCCTCGCTGAGCAGGCGGAAGTCCTGCTGCCGTTGCCGCTGGCGCCTGATGCCGCGCAGGTTCGCGGGCATGAGGACTACAACATTGTGGGCAAGCTCCGTCCGGGCGTAACCCTGGAGCAGGCGCGTGCGGAGATGGCCACC
>DATDGH010000874.1:0-2554 GCA_036522215.1 Candidatus Angelobacter sp.
GATTCTTCCTCGCGCACGCGCGAGAAACTTCGCCAGCAACTCCGCGAAGGCAAACTGGATGAGCGCATCGTGGAACTGGACGTCCGCGAGCGCTCTGTGCCGGCCTTTGAAATCATCTCCAGCCAGGGCGTGGAGGAGATGGACATCAACATCAAAGACATGTTGCCCAACATCTTCGGCCAGCGCACCAAGAAGAGGAAGATGAAGGTGAGCGAGGCTTTCGAGTATCTGATCCAGGAAGAAGAATCCAAACTGATTGATATGGACCACGTGACGCGCGTCGCCGTAGACCGGGTGGAGCAGTCGGGCATTATTTTCCTGGACGAGATTGACAAGATCGCCGGCCGCGAGAGCGGCCATGGCCCGGACGTCTCGCGCGAGGGCGTGCAGCGCGACATCCTGCCTATCGTTGAAGGCACCACGGTCAACACTCGCTACGGCATGGTGCGCACAGACCATGTTCTGTTCATCGCTGCCGGAGCATTTCACGTCTCCAAGCCCAGCGACCTGATTCCTGAACTGCAAGGGCGCTTTCCCATTCGTGTGGAACTCAAGTCCCTCACCATGGAGGACTTCATCGCCATCCTGACCGAGCCCAAGTCTTCTCTGGTCAAGCAGTACACGGCTCTGCTGGAGACCGAGGGACTGAAACTGGAGTTTACCCGCGATGCGCTGGACGAGATAGCTCACTTCGCTTTTCGGGTAAATGATTCGACGGAAAACATCGGGGCACGCCGCCTGCACACCATCATGGAGCGCGTGCTCGACGAAATCAGCTTCAACGCGCCGGAACTGACGGAAAAAACTGTGACCATCGATGCCGCCTACGTGCAAAAAACGTTGGCGGATATTGTGAAGGACCAGGACCTCTCGCGTTATATTCTGTGAGGGCGTTGACTCTGCCCAAAGAGCGAGCGCTGGCTACGAAAAGGGCGGGGGATTCGAGGTAAACTCCAAAAGCAAACTTGCATGCGATTTCTTCCCCTCATGTTCGCGCTTCTGTGCCTGCCCGGCTGCGGCACCCAGGGCGCTCCTCAGCCTCCATCGGCCAACATCCCGCAGGCCACCACTGATCTAAGGGCCGGTCGCAAGGGCGACACCGTCACTCTCACGTGGACAGCGCCACAGGAAACTACAGACGGAGCGTTGGTGCACAGAAGCGGAAAGATGATTGTCCGGCGCACCATCAGTGAGAATCCCTCTGCAACAGTGGTGGCGGAGCTGCCCTTGCCGCTGGCAACTAAATCGCAGCAACCACAGGTCGAGAGCACTAAAGATTCTGTTACTCCTCTGGTCAACTCGCCGTCGGGCGACTTCGCCACCTATACCATGGAAGCAATGAGTGTGGTGGGAAAGAGCGCCGGACCGTCCAACCCAGTCACGGTTCCCCTGGTACCTGTTCCGGCGCCGCCGAAGGATGTTCAGGCCGGGGTTGTGCCTCAAGGCGTGAGCCTTTCCTGGAACCAGACCTGGCCGCCCCAGAACAAGACCGGCCTGGCAGTGCAGTATGCATACCGCATCGTGCGGCGGGAGGAGGGCTCGAACCAACCGCCCATTGTGGTTCAGCAGCTAAATGCCGGGAACGCGGCGGCGATGGTCATCGATAGCGGAATCGAATGGGAAAAGCAGTATCAGTACTGGGTAACTCCAGTCACGGTCTGGAGAAACGGCGACCAGCAAAAGGGCGAAGTTGAAGGCGACGACTCATCGCCGGTCTCTGTCACCACCCATGACGTCTTCCCGCCGGCAGTGCCTTCGGGGCTCCAGGCAATCTTCTCCCAGGTTGGCCCGAAGTCCTTCATCGATCTCACCTGGATCCCTAACTCCGACTCAGACCTGGCCGGCTACAACGTCTATCGCCGGACGGAAAACACGCAACCGGTGAAGATCAACACGGAGCTGGTCAAGACACCGTCGTTCCGTGACACCTCGGTGCAGCCTGAGACCAAATATTTCTATTCCGCGTCTGCTGTCGATCTGCGCAACAATGAAAGCGCCAAGTCGGCCGAGGCTTCGGAGACTGTGCCTCGTCAATAGAAATTGAGAACGGGCACACGAGAGGGCGGGCGCCATGTTTACAAAATGAAAAATGAGGCTAAAGGCTGTAAGGCTGCGGATCTTCTTGAAAGTAAAGGTAAAATCGACTATTAAACGCTGCCAAAAGGCCTTTTAACGGCACCCCTTTGGGTGAAAAGGGCTTTATGCTACATCTGTTCCACCGCGCGACAAAACCCGCTTTCCAGTCCGCCACGTGATCACGTCAGGGAAAAAAGTAGCCTTCAGGCAGGTTTAAGGTTACCTTTTGAGGTCGAGGTAACCTGAGGGCACAGGTCAGGCAACACCCATAGCAAACCCCGCAAGCACAAACGTCCGGTTGGCAAAGCTCAAGGCACACTTCTTGTGCTGCGTCCGGATTCAATGCACGGGTGCTAAGTACACTTCCCCGGCTGCGTCCCGCGTAAGGCGAGGCACCGTGCTTCCCATTTCTATTCAGTTTTCAAAGATCAAAGTACAACGGCAGCCCCTGGGGGCTCCATCTTCAGTAGATCACATC
>DATDGH010000875.1:0-10256 GCA_036522215.1 Candidatus Angelobacter sp.
AGTGAATTTGCCCCCTGGCATCCCCGGGGCCGGCTTGGCATCACCTTGTAATTTCCACGTACCGGCAAAATAATCGAGTTTTTTGAGTTCTGGCGCCGGAACTGGCGCAGGCGGACCCTGCGCAAGGGCCAGTAAGGTTGAGAACAGCAGGGCGCAAATTGAAATCCGCTTCATGAGACGTCCCCCCTTTTTTCTAGGATTGTTGGCTCCGGCCAGAATCCTACTCCCGCCTTGAAAGCGCCGTCAATTTGGCAGCCGCCCCACGACCCCAGCGCGATTTCGCCCGACTGCCATTAGACTTGTTTCATGGCTGCATCTTTCTCTGCTGTAAAGGCCTTTGAAGCGGTTCTTGAGCGCAGCGGCGACCGCCTGAACTGGACCATTATCCGCATCCCTTTTGATGCGGTCAAACTCTGGGGCAAGCGTGGCCAGCTCAGGGTGAAAGGCGAGGTCAACGGGTTTGCCTTCCGTAGCGCTTTATTCCCTACCGGCAACGGCTCGCATGTGCTGATGGTCAATAAGAAAATGCAGGCCGGCGGCAAGGTTACGCCCGGCGCCAAAGCCAAGTTTCGTCTGGAGCCGGATGCAGAGCCGCGGGAAATCAAGTCGTCAGCGGAGTTGACGCGCATGCTGCGCCAGTCAAAACAGCTGCAGAAATTCTACGACTCATTGAACTTCTCCACCCGACGTTATATTGCGCTTTGGGTGGACGAAGGAAAGCATGTGGAGACGCGCCGGCGTCGCGCCGAACAACTCGCGGAGCGCATGATGGAAACTATGGAAGCAGAGCGCGAATTGCCGCCGCTGATTCAGCTGGCAATGCAGCGCAACCCAAAAGCGCGAGCCGGTTGGGAGCTGATGTCGAAAACGCACAGGCGATCTCATCTGCTGGGCATTTTTTACTATCGCAATCCGGAGGCACGCGCGCGGCGACTGGCCAAGGCTGTGGAAGAGATGGTGGAGTACGCCGAAAAACGAAAGACAGGGTCTGGTGGCGATGAAAGAACTGAGTAATTGGGTAAGTTGGTAATTGGGTAATTGAAAACCAACTTCCCCTCGGGCTGTTTCTTCAGATGACCCGATGCGCCGACGACCCGATGAACCGATTAGCTCATGGCGCCGGCAACCCGCATTTTTCCGTCGGGGGATTGGCGGGAAGTTTGATGAGGGTGGGGTAGCCGATTACCGGAGCGATAATAATGTCGCCAAAGCGCGCCCAGTCTTTTTGCAGAGCAGAGGGATCACGGGAAAAAGGCCAGGTTTGGAGTTCGATGCTGAAAGCCAGATCGCCGGGATAGACGGTGCCGGCAACTTCATCTGCCGAATTGTTTCTGACCGGAATTCCTTCCACTGCCGTGAATTCATAAGTCTGATTGTGCTTAAGCACGACCCAGCTGTCGTCGGTGGGTTGAGGGCCGAAGGTTGCGCCCTGGCCGAAGCTGCGAAAAGTCCGCACAGGCGTGGCCAGCTCATATTTTTTTGCCTGGACATCATTGGTAGTTTTTCCCACCAGCACTCTCTGGACATGAAGAAATTGAGAGAGAATGATGGGCGTGCGCCGGCCGTTGGCAACAGTTATGTCCATGGGGACATAAACGACGTATGCCCGCGGGCCCAGCGCGCAGAATTTGCTGGCTGGAAGCGCCTGGGCGGTCACCTCAACTCCAGCCGAAGGATCTGCTGGGGCAGGTGCGGCAGGCTTTGACTGCGTCGCGGTGTTTTGCTGGGCGGTGAAGAGCCGGCCGGCCTCGCTCGGACCGCGAAGAGCCACTAAGAGCATGAGAAAAAACCCCGTGGCGATCAGGAATTTTGTTCGAGTTGGGCGCAATTTCACCGCTTCACATCCGAAAGGTCCAGTGAATCAAAAGTATAACAAGAGTATGAATCTGTTCTCGATTTTCCGTCCGTGTTAGTATCTGCTGCGAATGCGCCTAGAGTACCTGACGCCCAATGATTGGGCTCTGCTGCGATCGAAATCCCGCCGCCAGTCCTTTAAAAAGGGAGGACTCATCATTCCCATTAACACCCGTCCTACTGCCTTGTTCATCGTACAGAAGGGCAGTGCAACGGTGGAGGTAACCAGAAGTACGGTGATCGCCCGGCTGACGCCGGGTGACATCTGCGGCGAAATGGCGTTTGTTGAAAACAACGTAGCCAGCGCATCTGTCATTGCGGCAGAAGCCGAAACTGAAGTTGAAGTTTTGGATTTGGTGGAAGTCAGCGCCATCTTCAGCAGTTATCCTCATCTGGAAGCGCGGTTCTATAAATCACTGGCCCTGGTGCTGTCGCAGCGCCTGCGCAAGACGTCGTCTGAATTGGCCAAATCTATCTCCAAGACCTGATCATGTAGGGAGTGCAATCCAAGCTGGTTTCGAGTCTGTGGTAATCCTCACAATCGGGTCACCGGTTCGTCGGGTCATCTAAAGAACAAACCAACACCATACAGATTTTCGATGAGGCAAGGGGCTTTAGAATAAGAGAGTCTTTCAGGAAAGAATAATCATGGAACCAACCGCAACGGAAAGCACAAGCAGCCGGCAATTGCTGCGTCATGCCGTGGCCACAGTGGCGTATCGCGGCGGCAAAGCGCTTCGTGGCGCGCCGCAGAGTTTTGCTGAGTTCAAGATTGGCGAGAAACCTCGGACGCCAGTCCAGATTCTGGCCCATATCGGAGACCTCTACGATTGGGCGTTGTCCTGTGCCAAAGGGAAGCAGGAGTGGCACGAATCGAAACCGCTTCCCTGGGCGCAAGAGGTGCAGCGCTTCTTCAAAACTTTGGAAGCCTTCGATAATTATCTGGCCACCGAATCGCCGCTCGGGTTCCCCGCCGGGCAGATGTTTCAGGGCGCAGTTGCGGACTCGCTAACGCACGTTGGCCAAATAGCAATGCTGCGCCGCCTGGCCGGATGTCCTATGCGGAGTGAAAACTACTTCCGCGCAGAGATCCAGGTGGGACGTGTGGGGGAGCAACAGGCAGCGCCTAAACAAGAGTTTTGACCCAACATCATACGGCGGAAGTAATGGGCAGCAGACTCAGCATCTTTTGTCCTGGGCCGCCAGAACGTTTTTGCGTGAGCGCATGGCGGTAGGCGGCATCGTACTGGCGTCCTATGGCTGCGCTGTTCCTGGTTTCCAGAATATGAGCATGGCCGGAAGCGGCTAGAGTTGCGCGAAAATCGGGATCACGTCCTAGAAAGGCCATGCGATAGCCAAGGTCACGGGCATCGCCATCTTTGAACCACAGGCAGCCGCGCCCAGCGGGAGTGACGTCGCGATTACCCGGCACATCAGCTGCCAGTAAAGTTCTGGCCAGCATCAGCGCTTGCAGACAGAATTGGTTGGGCTGGCGGGCCCGGACCTGGTCCGCCGGAGACTCTCCGCTGGCAATCACGACATCCGCGGTGGACATTACGGCTGCGACCGCCTTCGCTTCAACGCCAAGAACTTGTCCGTCAATACCCAGCGTCTTTGCATGCTCTTGAATGGCGGGAAAATCGGCAGGAGAGGCGGTGACGAACAATCGGGATGGTGTGACCTCAAGCCTGGCGAGTGCAAATGCCTCCAGCACCAGCAGCAGAGCGGGCGAAAGATTTTCTCCTGGGCGGTCGGCCGGTTGCGGTGCAAAGTAGGTCAGCATAGAGCTATCAATGCCAAAACGCTTTTGCAGGAAGTCTTTTCCAACAGAACCAACTTCGGCGGCTTCCGGGGGAGAGGGATCAGGAATGACAAACACGTTAGCGGGAGGAGCACCGCGTTCTTCAACGGCGCTTTTCATGCCCATCGAATGGACGATGACGGCTTCCGCGCGGGAAAGGATGAACTGCTCGGCCACGCGAAAGGAGCGTCCCATCCAACTGCCGCGGTCGACCTGTCCGGCGGAGAGGGCCAATTCTTCGATGCAACCATCGAGGTCATAAACCACGCACGATAAATTGCGGACTCCCGCCATTCCGGAGGAGAAGGAATGAGTGTGAACCAGATCAGCGGTGTTTTCCGGATCACATTCCAGTAGCAACCTTCTCCAGTTGCGCACGTCCTGCCAGGCGCGAAGCAAAGAGAGTGCTTCCGTCTGCTCCAGATCTTTTTTTGCCAGATAGACTTCGGCGGCCCCCGCTCCCTGGGGTGTGACTATGTAGGGACGCATCCCGGAAGAGATCTGCCCTTCCACCACCGGCAGAACGTCTCGCGCGTGCTCACAGGCATGGATTACCCGCCAACTTTTGGGCTGGACGTGGTGAGGCCCTCGCGGGTGCGAGTGCGGTCCCGCCTGCAAATGCCAGACGTGATTCGGCGGCGATGTATTGCTCAAGAGAACGGAACTCATGCACTCAGGAGACTCTTTGTTGGCCGTTCACTTCGGAATAACAAACAACACGATTCCGTCCTGCGTGTTTGGCCGCATAGAGGGCAGCATCGGCGAACTCAATCAGGTCGCGCTTGAAATGGGCGTCATGGTCAAACACAGCGATACCTATGCTGATTGTAAGATGCTGGATTTCCTGGGGACGGTCGGGAAGAAATTGGGCCTGCTCCACCGCCCGGCGAAGACGCTGGGCAACAAAGACGGCGCCGGCTTCCGTAGTTTCTGGCAAAATCATTACAAACTCCTCGCCGCCGTAGCGTGCTACGGTGTCCACTTCGCGCATATCCTTCATCAAGAGGGCGCCAATTTCGCGCAACACCTGGTCGCCAACGTGGTGGCCAAAGGTGTCGTTCAAGTGTTTGAAATGATCAATATCGATCATGAGCAGGGAGAATTTCTGGCGTTTCCGTTCGGCCCTCTTGAACTCCAAGTCCAGCTGCTGTTCAAAATAACCTCGAGTTCGCAAGCCGGTCAGATAATCAGTAAAAGCAAAGCGCAGCAGCCCCTCGTTGGCATGTTCGCGGGTGAGTAGATTTTCAGCCACCAGGGAGAGTATCCAGAGGAGCTGTGCATCCTGTGCATTGAAACCATTGTTGGTGCGGCAAAAGAGCTGGATTGATCCCATGGCGCGGTTGCGGACAAACAGCGGGATGATCAACGCTGAAAGGGCCTCCGCCGAATCCAGAAGCTCATCCGCCTGGGGATGATGTCCACCCATAACCAAGAGAGGCCGGGAATACTTGAGTGCCCAGAAGTGGAAGATGTTGCCATTGGGCTGGCCTTCCAATTCCGCGATAGGCCGTTCAAATCCACGGGCAATCCTGAGTTCTGCCTGCTCATTGCCCTCATTCCAGAAGTAAATCAAGGCGCGATCGAAGCCCGCGATCTCTGCGGCCATGTCGCACATCAGGTTCAACGTGGCTTCAAGCTGCATGTGCATGCCAGTGAGCATGCTGAGGCGAAGAATCACATTCAAATGCTGCCAGCGGCCTTGGGCGGTTTGCTGATCTAGTTCAGAAAAGACTTCGACCACAAAGGGTTCTGGTGACGAAGAAGCGGATTGTGGCGCTTGCGAAGCCAGCATGGGGGAGTGGTCCGGGTGGATCCTAAGCACGCGATCGATTACGAGTTCATCATCTGTGTATGAGATGCTGTTTTTCTTTGTGAGGAAACTGCCAGAAGTAGTTGGCCTTCTCGCTGGTGGCGCGCTTGCGAAAGAGCAAGCTCAAGTTGTTTTTTGGCACTGTCCAAAACCGCCCGCCAGGTCTCGCCGAATCCACGTTAAACCCCATAAACTACTGATAATAATACGCTTACAATGGTCGCCGCTGTTCTGGATCCAGGGCTAGACTGGCTACCGTATGGGGTTTATCTGAGAAATCTTTAAGAGAAGGCACCATACCTGTTGCATTTATTACCTACTCGGAATACGATGGAATCACGCCGGAAAACCCGCCGGCTAAATGATGGATTTAAAGCGCGACCTCATCATTTTCTCTGCTGCAAATCGCCCGTTAAAAATTCGATACCGGCCCTAACGCTTTCCGAACCAGGAGATACCCCCATGGCATGGTACGCATACTGCATTACTGAGCAGCAAGCTTTTCAGAACGGCACCCGCGCTCGTCGGCCATTCCCAGTAGAAAATCTAAAAGGAATTGGGGATGCGCAAACTTTTGGTTATCCCAGTGGCGAGTTTGCCGTGATTGTCAGCGAGTACATTCCGGTGGGAGAGTTGGGGCAGGCTGCCCTGCTGCAACACGCGCACGTGGTCAGCGAGTGCTTTAAGCGCACTACGGTATTGCCATTTCGCTTTGGCACCGTATTTGACACGGATGACGCGTTGCGACGCGCCGTGCGACTCAATCGCAAGGCGTTCCTGGAGGGTGTAAGCAAGTTGAGGGGCAAGGCAGAAATGCATCTGAAGCTCCTTATCCGCGACGGATCCTTGCGAGAAGCGCTGGAGGAGATTGAACTGCCATCCACGGTCGGCAGTGAGTACCTAAGCAAGCTGCGGGAAAAAGCCGCCCGCCACCGCGAACGCCAAACCAAGGCTCGCGCACTTTCCGTCCAGGTACACAAGATCTTTGACCCGCTCGATCAGGATGTTTGTTGCCGCAAGGTGGATTCCGGCGGGATGCTGATCGATATTGCTCATCTCATCGAGCACAAGCAGGTGCAGAAATACCAGAACCGCTATCAGATGGCCACTCGGCATCTTCCTGGAGTGGAGGTGGTAATGAGCGGTCCCTGGCCACCCTACCACTTCATAACCGGAAAAAGGTCATCCTGAAGGACGTTTCTCCTTCATATTTGCTTAAGTTATTGAAAAAGAAGGGAATACTCTATTCCTGCTATGGTTGATGTGTTTTCCATAGACCTCTCGCAGGCTTCTTCTAGGCATCTAAATACCTGAAAATGGAATCGAAGTACAATATTAAGGGGCAAGTATCCCTTCGGCTGGGATATTAGTCCTGTCTGGTAAAAGACCGCGCCCACCATACTTCTTGCTTTCAACGCACGCCAGAGGAGACTGAAGGAATGAATCAAAAGAGCCGGATCCTGATCATTGATGATGACGTGGTCATGAGCAAGTTTCTTTCCGGACATCTGGCGCGCCGCAACTTTGACGTAAGTTCAGCGTCGAGCGGACCAGAGGCCCTCCGTCTCTTCCGCACGTTCGATCCAGCGGCGGTGCTATTGGACACTTCCATTGACGGCATGACTGGTGCGGCCCTTCTGCCAAAACTGAAGCAGATCAAGCCCTCGATTTCAGTGATTGTGTTGTCAGCAAACAAGGACCCGGAAGCGATTTTTAAGGCGTCAAAATCGGGCGCCGACGACTACGTCAGCAAGCCGGTGGATCCCAAAGAACTCGATCTTCGAATTACCAGAGTGCTCAGCAGCCAGCGCTTATATCACGAAGTCTCGCAGCTGCGGGAACAGGTGCGCCGGCAAAGCGACTTCACGATGTTGTTCGGCACCAGCCCAAAAATGATGGAAGTGAAAATGACCATCGAGCAGGTGGCGGATACGACTGCCACGGTGCTGGTCCGTGGAGAAAGCGGCACGGGCAAAGAAGTGGTGGCGCGCATGGTCTATTCAGAATCTTCGCGCTGGGATAAGCCGTTTGTGAAAGTAAATTGCGCGGCCATTCCGCATGAACTGCTGGAAAGCGAACTCTTCGGTTATGAGCCGGGCGCTTTCACAGGAGCAACACGGCAGAAGCTGGGCAAATTCGAGCAGGCCAACAATGGGACCATCTTCCTGGATGAAATCAGCGAGATGCATCCGGCGTTGCAGGCCAAGTTGCTGCATGTGCTTCAGGACCATGAATTCTCACGGCTGGGAGGAAAGCGCGACGTCCAGGTGGATGTACGTGTCCTGGCCGCAACCAACAAGCCGCTGGAGCGCGCTGTGGAAGAGGGAGTATTTCGCGAAGACCTCTTCTATCGGCTGAATGTCGTGACCATTCACATTCCACCGCTGCGAGAGCGGCGAGAGGAAATCCCGGTTTTTCTGGAATATTTTCTGACCCGGTACAGCGACTATTACAGCAAGCATCCTCCCATGTTCAGTGATTACGCGGTGTCGCGCATGATGGAGTACACATGGCCGGGGAATATTCGTGAATTGGAAAATCTGGTAAAGCGCTATGTGATCGTGGGCAATGAAGCGCAGATCATCCGGGAACTTTCAACCCACAAACCGATTGTTTCGTCCATGTCGGCAGCACCCGTTAATGGCGTCGAACCCCCCTTGTCGCCGGCTCCGGCGCCAGTCATCGGAACCACCGGGAATGGAGCCGAATTTGAGATGCCTTCCCTACTGGAGATTGGCCGGCGGGCGGCGATGCAGGCAGAGCGCGAAGCCATTGAGCGTGTACTTGCCCAGACGCGCTGGAATCGGCGCCAAGCAGCCAAGATCTTGAAAATCAGCTATAAAGCCCTCTTGAACAAACTGAAGGCCATGGAAGAGCAAGGCAAGGGACAATCTAAGCAGAACATTGCTTAGATGTGGAATCTATATACCACATCATTCCGGTCTCAATTGCCCCGTTTGAGAGGCGTTATTGTCCTCTTTCCCTATGGATATCGAATTGCAAGCTATTGAAAATAAACTGAATGCCACAAACTTATGGTTTTTCCCATTAAGTGAGGAAGAACTTTGGCTTGCGAGTTGCTCGGATTCATCACAAGCAAAAGAGGCCTTACAAACTATTTATGGATTTAACCCTCTTCCAAAATCGTCGTCTCTTCAACCAGCGTCGTCTTGGCGTTTGCCTTGACTTCACCTTGCATCGCCTTCCCTGAGACTTTCCCCTCCCCTCCTTGCCTCTTTCAGAGCGGTCCATAATGGGCCGCTTTTTGTTTTCTCCGGGCAAAAATCCTGGTGCTAAAGCTCAAAATTTCAGTCATGACCCAGAGCCGTCAGCGAAGGGAGCGGCATCTTATCCTTACCCGCCTGATTTGACGGTTTCTGGATATGGCGTCTAAGATAAATAATTTGTCGCAGAACATGGATAAGAAGAAGCTCGAATCATTCAAAAAGAAGCTGGAAGAGCGTCAGCAGGCGCTACGCAAGGCAGTGAGCCGAACAGAGGAAGATGGGCGCATTGCCGACCAGGATTCTGCCCAGGACATCGCTGACCGGGCAGCCAGTTCGTACACCAAAGAATTCCTCTTCTCGCAAAGCAACAATGAGCGCCAGCTTCTGCAAATGGTGGAAACCGCTCTGCAACGCCTTCGCGAAGGCGTGTTTGGAGAATGTGTGAACTGTGGGAATGAGATCAATCCCAAGCGGCTGGAAGCCGTGCCCTGGACCCGCTACTGCATTGCCTGCCAGGAAAAACTCGAGCAGGGCCAGCTTGAAGAAGCTGGAGACTAAACAGCTCAGTAGAGATTGAAAGTAACTTCGACGTTGACTTCAACGGCGACGGGCTTGGAGTCTTTGGTAGCCGGTTTGAATTTCCAGACTAGTACTTTCTCTTTGGCTTTCTCGTCTAAGCCCATCCCCAGAGAGCGAGCGACCTGCGCATTGTGCACGCGGCCGTCAGTGCCCACGATCACGGTCAGCACGACCGTTCCCTGATATTTGGCCTTGCGGGCTTCATCAGAATAATCAGGATCGGGCTGATAAATCGGTATCGGCGCCGTGACGCCGTTGCCTACGCGGAATACTCCGCCGCCGAAGTTACCACCACTGCCGGGGCCAAGTCCGCCACCTGAACCGGCGCCAATTCCTCCGCCGGAGCCGGAACCAATTCCGCTGCCCACTCCTGCTCCGTTGGAGGGAATCATGAGCTTGGAAAGCGGATCACCCACCTGGTTGGTCTGAGGGAATTTGAGATCGGCCACAATTGTCGGCGCAGCCGTAATCTTGGCCTGGACTTTAGGAATCTCAACAGTGGGCGGAACAATCTGCTGTTGCAGCGAAGCCTTTGGGGGTGTTCCAGCTGATGCCTTCAGCTTGCTGGCGTCACCGCCGCCACCACCGCCTCCCGCTTCCCTGCCAACGTGTATGGGTTGGTAAGGGGCCAAAACAGTGACGTCGGTTTTGGTCTTTTCCGGCGCCTTGACGCTCTGAACACCGAAATGCAACAGCAGCAATACGGCGACAATGGCCAACATGTGAGTCAAAAACGACAGCACAAAGTTTTCCGGACGGACCTGGTAAGTGCCGTAACCGGCCCCAAAAAGCGAGGGCATGACCATTGTTTCCTGCGCCGGATCCTTTACAAACTTGATGACAGAGGTCTGATCAGCAGACCCAGTCGGTTCGGGAGCCGAAGGATTTTGCTGGTTCTTAGCGTCGGGCACGGACATGATTATCACCAGTATAGACGGCCCTGAGGCCCAAAAGTTCCAAAATGTTCGGTGGTATTGTTAAGTTT
>DATDGH010000876.1:0-3438 GCA_036522215.1 Candidatus Angelobacter sp.
ACCGCCTAGAAAGCACTGCATGTCTCGCTGAGGGAACGCTTAAGGCAAACGCTGACAACAGCAAGCTCTTGACTCCAACCAGTTTCATCGCGGTGCCGGCCCGCCACGACGCCGCAAAAACGCGATGGTTACAGGCCCGCAAGCTCCACATCACATCCGATGGTAGGACCTACTGGAACTATGAAGTGTCGGGCGAACCCATACCAGTTTCCGGAGTACCATCAGTTAGCGAGTTGGCTTGCGTAGAAGACAGGTTTTGGCAGCGGATTTACGACCGAGTGTGCAAAACCGATGAGAACCATATCTGCGACCCGAAAAAGGAAAGGGATGAGAAAAGTGACATGGCCGCGATCCAGCAGCTTGTGCTCTCGTCCATTCGCAACAAAGTTCATGCAGATATCGCACTGCTGCAAGAGAAGGACTTTTATCCCAATGGGCTTAAGGATTATCTGGCCGAACATTGCCAGCAGCCGGGCGACACTTCCACGGGGTGCTCGCTCAAGTGCGGTTCGAAGGATGAATCTCGACTCGATATCCAGCAGATTCTAGAACGTATCGTATGGAAAGGAGACTTCATTCAGAGTCCGTCGGTTACCGGTGGCGTCCTGAAGACGATTTTGAAAAAATCCGACCAGTTTGCCGAGACAGAAGATGCGGGCTATATACCCGTAGATGAGAAGGGCCGACAACTAGTAAAGCTGGGCATACGACCCGATCCCAATAGTACCGGCGAGTATTTGATCAACGGCAAGCCCCTTGACCCCAACGCACTGTACACGGTGGCGATTTCAGACTTCATCGCGTTAGGCGATACCGGGTATCCGGAGCTGGCGACGCCCCCGGTGGGAGATCCAGATCCACCAGCCTCGCCGCGCGGAGAAGTATCCACAGTCAGCGCCGTGACTTGCAGGGAGATAAAATCGCAAGCGAGCAATCCTTCAGACTTTTGTAACGAAGACATTCCGGCTAAGGATTTTCCCGACAGGGCAGCAAACCGAAAGCCAGACGATGCTCGCGCCGTCAACACGAATGTTCATAAGTTTTACGCATGGACTTTTCTCCGCCGCCACCTGGGGCAGCCGACCGGACATTTGCCTGCCGCAACCCGCGTTGAGGCGGTCCAGGCGGCCATGCAAAAGAGAGTTGAGGATGACACTAATTGGAACTGGTCTTTCGACAAGCTGAGCATCGGTTTTTCGGGCGTAGCACATACCGGCAGCGAGCAGACGGTCTCGCAAGAATTTGGCGGCGTGTTGAGCCCGGTGGTCACTGTTCCGCACTCCCATTCCTGGGACTGGGATGCCAATAGCAAGTTAACCCTCTATCATCCCAAGGCTGACTGGTTTGTTTCGGACATCCTGCAATACTCTTCCAGGTTCACGTCACAGGCCAGCGGCCCACGCAATGAAACGCAGATCAGAAATCAGTTTGTATTCGAGGGCGGGAGTTATTTCCACCTTCATCCCTGGAGGGGCAAGGAACTGCCCCAGCTTTCCCTCGCACTCTATGGACATTTCGAGACACTGGTGGGAAGCCCGATTACGATGCTACAAATTGCTGGCAGCGCCTTCCCCCTGGTTTTTGATCAAGGCCGCACCTTCCTGCTTCTGGGACGATCAGGACTCCGATGGGAGAACCGCAAAAGCTACGTCGAAGCGGGCCTGGAAGGCGGACAAACGCTGAACGCCATTCGACAATTCGACGTTTTGGTTGCTCCCAGTGGTCCTACCGTGCCTTGCCAGCTTGAGGCGTTGGTCAGCCTGACAACGTGCATCAATAATTTCAACCAAGCGAATCCGGCGACACCTGTGACCAATACTTCAACTGTTAACGTACAAAGAAGCCCGCAAGACCGCTACGGCGCTTATTGGGCGATGCGAGTCACTGTGCCCATCAATGACACCATCTCTTATAACTTTCAGGATCTAGGTGACTATTTCTTTCTCTCGAGCGGTGACAATTCGGCCGATACTCGGTTCCGGCACCAGTTGACCCACACGCTGAAATTTATGGTCTTCCCGAACTTGTCATTCGAACCGACCTACACGATGTATTTTTACGAAAACAAGGTAGACTACAACTTCCTCTTCCAGCAACAATACTCGATAAAAATTAATTACTCTTTTAATTTATCGAACTGGAACGAGCGCAAGCGTCAATTCAAATATAAAAAGCCGGCTAGCTAATAACCAGAAGAGATGACAATCAATTTCAGCAGCGCGCTAGTGCCAGCGCCGAGAAGGAGCGGTCGTACCGCACGAAGAAAGCAAACTGACTAACAGCATCGTGTTCCATCGCCGAAAGAAACGATAACGGGCATAACCAATATTCGCAGTTGGCTCCGCTAACTCCCTTCAAATCTGATGGCCAGGGACGGAATCGAACCGCCGTTAGGCTCTGAAAACAGGCAAGTTATTGATTCTGCGTGGACCCAAAAAGCCCAAAACACCACAAAAGCCGGTTTGGAGGTACATAGGAGGTACACGGAAAACTCGCTTTGCGCACCTCATCCCCAACTCGTCACGCGATGAGAATAGCAAAAATCGCAATCAGCCGCCAAAAATTTCATTCGCAGTGCTCGTTGTTTCATCGCCAATGGACCACGACCGCACCTGTCAATCATGGAGCGTGGTGGACTCAGCGAAACGACGCGATTTGATGTCTCGGGCCGGGGGTTGACCGAAAAAGCGCTTGTACTCGCGATTGAACTGACTCGGGCTTTCATACCCGACCTCGAATGCCGCGCGCGCCGCATCAAGTCCTTCAATCAGCATTCGCTCACGCGCGGCAGCCAATCGAAGTTGCTTTTGATATTGAAGAGGGCTCATCGCGGTCAGGGCGCGGAAATGATGGTGCAGTGTTGACATCCCCATGCGAGCAACCTCCGCGAGTTCTTCGACACGCAATGGTTTCGTGTAGTTGGCCCTGAGCCAAGCGATAGCTTTGGCCGTTCTCTGACTTTGATCTCCCAGTGTTGCGATTGCGCGGAGACGATCTCCCTGAGGACCACGGAGTAAGCGGTACACGATCTCGCGCTGAATCAGTTTGCTCATGAACGGGATGTCCTCAGGAGCATCCAGAAGGTTCAGAAGCCGGGAACAGGGCTGCAAAAGATCAGCCGTTGTTTTCCCGATTGCGATCCCTCGACCCTCCGACCGCCCATCATGTTCCTGGAACTCTTCCTGGGTGATTATCTCGCGGACGACTGCCATGTCGAATGTCAGCAGCAGAGCGAGCAAAGGTGTCTGGTCGCTTGCTGCGACGATCTGGCACATAGTGGGCACATCGACGGAGGTCAGGAGGAAGGTTGATTCATCACACAAGTAGGTCGCGCCGCCGAACGTGACGCGCTTCCGCCCCTGGACGAACACATTAAAGCTGGGCTCGTACGTTGCGGGATAGCACACTGTGGTCTCCGTCCGTCGGTATAACGTCACG
>DATDGH010000877.1:0-13635 GCA_036522215.1 Candidatus Angelobacter sp.
CCGCTGGCAGCAATAGTAATTTTCGAGAGCGGCCGCAGCTCTTCCGGGGAAGGAAGGCCCGCCGGAGCAACGAGCCGTCCAGAAGCATCGATCCAATGCTGCAGGATTCCCCGCAATGCTTCGGGCTGCTCGTAGATCTCCTTCAGCATGAAGTGTTGAAATCCGTTTCTGTTAGCGGAACGCCCGATCATAGTCGCGACTCGATATTATATTAAAACGTTTGAATATTGAAGCACTAAATATCAAGACGCCTGTGAAAAGATAGGGGCCTTCCGCCCAGACGTATAATCCATCGAGGCCTTTCGCCGGGCAGGCGTCAGAGTGGCCACGACCTCCGGCTTCCGGCGCACAGCCCGATTCCAAAACCGATGAAGATCATTGCCGCACGCAACGAACCTCAATGGCTCGTAATTCTTCTTACGGCTTGCCTCTTGATTTCCGCCCTCACCTGGTCTCAGACGCGTGCTATCTCAGGGGTCCCGCTAGCTACTCAAGACCGTGTAAAAAATCCGGGTTGGTGGCCCACCAAGGGGACCCCCGCCAGGAGTGAATATGTGGGATCGGCGGCGTGCGCTCCGTGCCATTCCCTGAAAGTGACAACTCAGAAAAGTACGCCCATGGCCCACGCAGCCACGCCCGCGTTAGCTGCCGACATTCTTCGCCGGCAGAACTCGCTTGTTTTTCAGTCTGGGTCATACAAATTTGCAATCGCAACCGCTGCAGACGGAAGTGCTTATTCCGTGAGCGATGGCGCAAATTCGCTTACCCAGCCCCTGGATTGGGCATTCGGCAATGGCGAAATGGGGCAGACATACGTGTTCCATCGCAATGGAAATTTCTATGAAAGCCGGGTGAGTTTTTATCCCACCCTTCAGGGGCTGGATTTAACTTTGGGGCATCAGGCGCCGCTAGCCAATGACCTTGCCGGCGCGCTTGGCCGGCTGCTGCCCGCTCCCGAGGTGCGGCTTTGTTTTGGATGCCACACTACGGCTTCCACTACGAACGGTCGCTTTGACGCAGCGAGCCTGTTCCCGGGTGTCACTTGCGAGGCTTGCCATGGGCCCGGAGCACGGCACGTCCATGCCATGCAGCGAAAGCAGATGAAGCTTGGGTTACAGACGATCCTGAATCCTGCGCGCCTCAATCCCGTGGACGCCGTGGATTTCTGCGGCGCATGCCATCGCACTGGATGGGATGTGATGCTGGCCAATACCACGGGCGTAGCCAACGTCAGGTTCCAGCCTTACCGGCTGGAGAAGAGCCGATGTTGGGGTAAAGGTGACGGACGGTTAACATGCATGGCCTGCCACGATCCCCACGTGCCCCTGGTGCGCGATTCCGTTTCTTACGATGACCAGTGCCTCAGCTGCCACATCACCATGCCACAGGAAGAAGTTAGCGCTGATCATCCGGGCAAAGCCTGTCCAGTGGGTACGAGTAAGTGCGTAACCTGCCACATGGCGAAATATGAGATTCCCGGCTCTCATGCCAAATTTACCGACCATTGGATTCGCGTGATTAACGCCAAACCCGATTCCAGTTATCCTGATTGAGTGGAGCTGCATTCTTTTTTCCCCGGCTGGCGTAAGTTCGCGCCAAAAACGATATTCTCACTAATTTCTGACTTGAACTGACGCTGTCGCTTCCGGCACGAGAATTCAGACTAAAATACACGGATCAAGGCTTGGATGATTCAGCGTTCCCTTACCTTCGGATTAGCTCTCCTTTGTATGCTCACCTGTCTTTCCCACCAAGGCGATTCCGCGCAAACGGCCGGCTCTACTGGGCTGCGCAGAGGAGCTGGATCTGCCAAAGCTGACGTGCAGCAACTCTTTGTTGCCGGCGAAACTGCTTTGCTCGCTGGCAACCTGGCCGCAGCAGAACAGGATTTCCGCAAAGCTCTCGCGCTGGATCCGCAACTGGCAGGGGCCTACGCCAATTTGGGAGTGATCGCGATGCGCCGCCGCCAGTGGAACCAGGCGCTCACGCTCTTGAATCATGCTGAACGGCTCGCGCCCACGATCGCGGGAATTCGGCTGAACGTCGGCTTGGTATATTTTCGAGAAAACAATTTCCGTGCTGCCATCGAGCCATTCGCCTCTGTTTTGAAAGATCAGCCTGAATCAAGCCAGGCGCGATACCTGCTGGGTCTTTGTTATTTCTTTACCCAGAAGCCCGCGGACGCGGTAGATACTCTCGATCCCCTGTGGGCAGAACAATCCGGACAGCTCAGCTATTTATATGTCTTGGGCAATGCGGCCGGCCAGGCAAATCGCAAGGACGTGGAACAAAAGGCTCTCTCGCGGCTGGTGGAGATTGGCGGCAACTCGCCGGAATTCCATCTGTTCATGGGCAAGGCACATCTCAATCGCGAAGAATACGATCAGGCCATTGCGGAACTGAAGACAGCCGTGGAAATGAATCCCAACCTGCCGTTTGTGCATTTCAATCTTGGTCTCGCTTACTTGCACGCTGAAGACTACGACCATGCGAAAGAAGAATTCCTCAAAGACATTGCATTAGAGCCGGATGTGGCCTTCAACTACGACGAACTGGGCGCCGTTTTCTGGCATTTACAGCAGAACGCCGAAGCCGAGCGGAATTTTCGCAAAGGGCTGCAACTGGATTCGCGGCTCACCACCTCACTTTTTGGCCTGGCCCAGATTTTTAACCAGCAGGGCAAATACGCGGCCGCCTTGTCGGAGCTGAATACAGCGATCAAGATAGATCCTAACAACAATAGTCTCCATTATCTTCGTGGTCGAGTGTTGTTGCGGCTGAACCGCAGGCAAGAGGCTCAGGTTGAACTGGATACAGCAACACATTTGCTGCAATCGCAGCGCGAGGGGCGTCAGAAGGAGCTCTATGGTACCTTGCCTCATCCCGAATTGACGGATATTAAATAGAGCCGCACATGAAGCAGCCCATATCTTGACGCTACACAACTACAATCGCCGCATGGCTCGGATCAGAACGGTTGCCGTCTGGTTAATTATCGCGGCCGGCTGCTCTGCAGTGCTTTGGGGACAAAATCGGCAACTGCCCCGGCGCCGTTCGTCACCTAAAACGGTCAATTCAAAACCTAGTAAGACAGGCGCCAAAGCCGCCTTCACCTCTGTTCCGATTTTCGAAGACATCGCTGCCCGTGCCGGTCTCACCGTTCCCCACATCTCTTCCAAAGACAAGCGCTACGTGATCGAATCCATGAGCGGAGGGATCGGACTCTTCGATTGTGACAACGATGGCAAGCTGGACATTGTTCTTGTCAATGGCTCTACAGTTGATCGCTACCGCCAGGGTGGCGACCCCATGGTTACGCTCTACCATCAGGAAGCGAACCTGAAATTTACAGACATCACAGAAAAGGCCGGGCTCACGCGCAAAGGCTGGGGCATGGGCGTGGCGGTCGCGGATTTTGATAACGACGGACTGCTCGATCTCTACGTGACCGGTTACGGCGGCAACGTCCTCTACCACAATAAAGGCAACTGCACCTTTGAAGATGTGACGGAGAGAGCCGGCGTGCGCGTCGGCGGCTTCAGCACCGGCGCCGCCTGGGCCGATTACGACCGCGATGGCAACGTGGATCTATTCGTCTCCCGCTACGTGCATGTTGATATGGAGCATCTGCCTGAATTCGGCAGCACGCAGTTCTGCCGCTTCAAAGGCATTCCCGTTCAGTGCGGCCCCTGGGGGATGATTGGTGAGAGTCATTTCCTGTTTCACAATCGGGGTGATGGAACCTTTGAGGACGTATCCAGGAAGGCTGGGGTGAGCAACCCGAATTTGTATTACGGCCTGGGCGCCGTCTGGGGCGACTATGATAATGACGGCTGGTCCGATCTCTACGTGGCCAACGATACTACTCCCAATTATCTCTACCATAACAATCATGACGGTACGTTTACTGATGTTGGCATGCACAGTGGCGCCGCGCTCAGTGGCGAAGGACACGCTGAAGGTTCGATGGGTGTAGATTTTGGCGACTACGACCGCGACGGCCTCCTCGACATCCTGGTCACCAACTTCGCCGAGCAGTCAACTGCGCTCTACCACAACCGCGGGCGCGGTGACTTTGACGATGTGCGCGAAACCGCTTCAATCGCGAAAGAAACATATCCCTTGGTGGGTTGGGGCGTTGGATTCTTTGATATGAACAACGACGGCTGGCTGGACCTGTTCGAGGTGAATGGCCACGTCTATCCGCAAATGGATACTGTGAAGGGCAGCGCTCCCTACGCCCAGCCTATGCTGCTCTATCGCAACAACCGAAACGGCACCTTCAGCAACGTCTCGGGCCCGGCGGGCATCACCGCCATGCCATTAAAATCTCGGCGCGGCGTGGCCTTCGGTGATATCGCCAACAACGGCAATATAGATATGGTGGTGCTGAATGTAGGCGATGCTCCCAGCCTGCTGCTCAATACCGCCCGCAACTCAAATCACCGCGTATTGTTCAAACTGGTTGGCGTGAAAAGTAATCGTGCCGCCATCGGCGCACGAGTCACGGTGCGTGCGGCTGGGATGACGCAATTTAGCGAAGTGCGCGGAGGCGGCGGCTATCTTTCCCAGAATGATCTGCGCCTGCACTTCGGCTTCGGAACTGCGCCCAGTATGGACTCAGTTCAAGTCCGCTGGCCGAATGGCGCCATCGAAGAATTCAAAAATCTGCCGGCAGACAAAATCTACACACTCGTAGAAGGCCAGGGGATCAAAAACCCTGAGAGCTTCTCTGCACCGCAATAGTCGGGTCACTCCAAGCGAAGAAGCAGAGGGACACAGCGTCTCCATCCCCCGCTGTCTACCTCAGCTAAATACTTCTTCTCTCAAAAGCTAAATTTCAGCGCCAACTGCAAAATGCGCGGATTGTGCGCCGCTGTCATCTGCAGGAAGCTGCTGCTCGCCAGGCAGCTGGGATCACCTGCCGAGTTGTTGGGGCCGGCGTAGCAGCCTGCCGTGTTCGTACCGGAGTTCAGGGTGCCGGTGTTGAACGCGGCTGATCCACCGCCGCCGCCAAAATATCCCCACTCCGTGTGGTTGAAGACGTTGAATGCCTCTGTCCTGAATTCCAGCCCCATACTTTCCCTGATCTTGAAATGCTTGATCAGCGCCATGTCAAAGTTCGTGTGGTTCGGGTTGCGCAGGAAATTTCTGCCGGCATTGCCAAAAGTCAGGCCGCGCGGCGCCGCAAAAGCGCCCGGGTTAAGCAGGAAAGGAGCAACTTGTGCCCCTGGGGTTTGTGAGGGAATGTTGCCGTTGGGATTCCCAGTCACATCCGGAAACGAACCGCTGCCTGTGCCATTGCCTACGCCGGCATTGTCCCCAAACACACCGTTCAGCACGGTAAACGGTGATCCGGTCGAGAAGGTGGTGATGCCCGACCACTCCCATCCGCCCAGGAGCGTACGCGCAAGGCCTGTTCCGCTGTTGAAAAAGGGTAGATCGTAAACATAGCTGAAGTTAAAAATATGACGCTGATCGAAGTTCGAACTGGCGCGGCTGGCGGCAAGATCAAAGGAATTCACAAAGCCGGAGTCAAAGCGGTCGGAAGAGTCATCGATGGCATGGCTCCAGGTGTAAGAAGCATTCAGTTGCAGTCTGCCGGCAGTGTGCCTCAAGGAGGCTTCAAAAGCGTGATAGATCGAAGAGCCCGAGTCCTGGACCCGGGTTATGTTTCCATATCCCAGGAAGGGACGGAACGGATTGGGATCAGAGCCACACGCGACTTGAAGGTTAATGGCCGCTTGTCCGGTGATGGGTACGCCGCTGGGAGTTGTAAAGGTGGTGCAATCATTGGGACCGATCGCCTCTCCCAATGCATAGGGATTTTGATTGAGTGGCAACGGTGCGATCTGGTTCAGATCAAATATCTGTGACAAGTGGGTGCCCTTGGTGCCGACATAGGCAACCGTAGCCACTGTGTTTCGCATGATCTCGTGCTGAATATCGAAGTGCCATTGCTGGATATAAGGCCAGTTGATCTTATTCGGCAGCGAGATCACGTTCAGGGGAAACAGGCTGCTCCCTCCCCCTCCGATGTTGTTGTAACCAATTATGTTGGACTGCACCGGAACCTGCACCGCCGGAGCCGAGCCCTCCAGCGACTCGGTGTTGGATTCGTTGCCGTTGGTGTGTTCGAAGAAAATCCCGTAGCCTCCTCGAATCGAGGTCTTGCTGTCTCCCCACGGGTCCCACGCGAATCCCACACGTGGAGCAGGATTGAATAAGTGGTTCTGCATGCATCCGCCGGGCACTCCACCTGCGCCGCACTGAACCAGGCCGTTAAAGGGATTGCCGCTCACTGTGCCATCCGGATTGATGCCGCTTGCGCCCTGAACGTATTTGCTGGGATCAAAGTTGAACGCCTGACGGTTCAGTTCGTGGTATAAGCCAAACAGGCTGAAGCGCACTCCCAGGTTCAGTGTCAGGTTTTTTCTGATGTGCCAGTCGTCCTGGATGTAGGGTTCAACAATCTTGTAACGGTTGTAATACTTGGGCTGAATATTCTGCTGGCTGAACGACGAAATATTGCCCATGAGCAGGTCCGCAAAGGCGTTGCCCGTGGAGATTCCGCTATTGTTGCTATTAAAGGTGAGGAACCCGTTGGTTGCGCCCACCCCACCGGGCAGTTGTCCCACCAATTCATTCTTTTGCGCGGCGGCGAAGTACGCGCCAACGACCACAGTATGTTTTCCCAGCACCTTGGTTAGGTTGTCCCTGAAAGTATAAGTAGGGTTGGAGTTGTATGGACCTTCAGGGTGGAAGTTGACGTCCTGGCCGAAACCGAATAGCCCTCCTCCAGTTAATTGGAAGCCCGGCAGCTTGCCGGCTGTACCCGTTCCAAACAGTCCGGGCAGGGTCATTGAGGCCGGCCGTTGAAACTTGCCCTGGTCCTGAAGGTTGATGTGATCCGTGGTATAGCTGAATACAAACTCGTTGAGCAAGGTAGGACTGGCGGTTGCGGTGAGTTTGGCGACCAGGCTTTCGGCTGGACCGCTGAAGGCCGTGGGAGTGGTGGGGAAGGTGCCAATGTTGCTCCACAGTGGAGTCGCCGTCGTAGTATTCCAGGAATCATGAATGTAGCGAAAGGTGGCGCGCACGTTGCTGCCCAGGTCCTGGTCAACCCTGACTAACTCCTCCCGCCAGTTTGTGGGAAAACTTGGCGAAGCGGAAAAAATTGAATTTCCATTCGCGTCCACGCCCGTAGGCGTGGGAATCACTGCCAATAACGCTGCTCCATTGGGATCCACCGGGACCTGGTTGCCGGGAAAGGGCAGGCCCGTAGCCGGATTAGTTGGACAATTCGCGCTCGAGCCGGTTGCGTCGGGGCATAGATCACTGAAATTACCCTGCCGCTCAGTCAGGGATGGGACATGAATGTTAGAGAAAGTCGATGGCACCCGGTCCCGGCGCCACTCCTGCGACCAGAAGAAATATGTCTTGTTCTTAAAGATTGGGCCGCCCACGTTATAGCCGTAGTCATTCTTCTTGTACGGGGGAACGGCGCCCTGGAAGAAGTTGCGGGCATTGAATGCGTCGTTGCGCAGGAACTCATAGAGGCTTCCGTGAAAATGGTTAGTGCCTGACTTGGTCTCCACTTCTACAGTCCCGGACCCATTCCTTCCGTACTGCGCGCCGTAATTGGACGTCAGAACGCGAAATTCGCCGATGGCCTCGATGCTTGGATAGACGTTGAGCGTGCTGTTGCTGCCGTTGTCCATGTTGTCGCCACCATCGAGTTCCCAGTTGTTGTACTCTGTCCGTCCGCCATTCACGCTGAACTGAACGTTGCCGTTGACGCCAACGGTCCCTTCATCCTGGCCCGTTTGGTTGCTGACGCCAGGCGTAAGAGTAATAAGCTGAGTAAAGTTGCGTCCATTCAGCTCCAGTTGCGTGATCTCTTTTCCGGTTATGACCGCCCCCTCTTCGTTGGACTCTGTTTGCACGTTAGTGAGTCCTTCACCCTGCACCACCACTTCAGTATTCACCGAGCCTACACTCAGATTAACGTCCACGCGTGACTTCTGCGCCACGCGGAGCACCACGCCTTTGGCATCAAACTTCTGAAATCCTGGCGCACTCACTGTCAGGTTGTAAGTGCCCGGAGGCAGTCCGCCGGCCAGGTATTCTCCCTCGCCGTTGCTCTTCACTTCCCGGACCACATTCGTTGCCGGGTTGGAAACGGTCACTGAGGCGTTGGGAACGATGGCGCCTGATTTGTCGCGGACCGTGCCGGTAAGACTAGCCGTGTCCTGTGCCAGCGCAAGAGATGACAGAAACACTAACACCGCCATTGCGAAGAGTTTCAGTTTCATGATTTGTCTCCTCTTGGCCGTCTTAAGGCCCACGATTGCTTTCAGTTTTTCTTCCCCAACCGATGTTTCCTGTTGCGTAACTCCCCAGCTCGTATTACAACGTCTCAGAAGCATTGAAACGTATTAATACAGGGGTTTGGCGTTGTCAAGCACAAAAGTATCTGAGCTGTCCGGCCCTGCCAAAAACCACAGGATTCCATTTTTGGAAGATTCTTCCGGCTTCTCAATTCATGCCCTGCGCTCAGCGTTTGGGGTGATTCTTTTGACGTCCGTTTACCCTGAAATGACTCAAAGCCGCGTCTGCTATCTGGACGGGGTAGTACACGAAAGGTAGATTTACCTCATGACACCATCTGACGGCGCCACCTCCGTTCTCTCCCAGCCCGGAGCCGCTCCGCGCCTCCGCCGGTCTTTGACCCTCTGGCACCTGATCATCATCGGCATTGTGATCATCCAGCCCATTGCTCCCATGGGGGTTTACGGAGTTATCAGCAACAAAGCCGGCGGACATGTCATCACTACCATCCTCATCGCCATGGTGGCCATGCTTTTTACCGCAATCAGTTACGGCCGTATGGCCCGCGTCTACCCTAGCGCCGGCTCCGCCTATACCTATGTTGGACAGGAGATCCATCCTGTGCTCGGCTATGTGACCGGCTGGGCCATGGTGATGGACTATATTCTCAACCCGCTCATCTGCACCATCATTTGTTCCAAGCTCACCCAGAACCTGGTTCCGCTGCCGTATTGGACGCTTGCCATCTTCTTTGCCGCTTTCTTCTCAGCCGTAAATCTGGTGGGGGTAAAGACATCAGCGCGGCTCAACGAAGTGCTCACGCTGGGCATGGTTGTGGTTGTGATCATCTTCTTCGCCTTCGTGCTGCGCACCCTCTGGGGCATGCATCAGTTCGGAGTTGGATTCTTTACACGGCCGTTCTACAACCCTGAAACCTTCAGCTTTGGCGGCGTCTTCCGTGGTACTTCGATTGCCGTGCTCACTTACATAGGATTTGATGGGATTTCTACCTTATCCGAAGAGGTGGAAAACCCTCGCCGCAATATCCTTCTGGCTACCGTTCTTGTTTGTGTTGTGACCGGCATCCTGTCTTCCCTGGAGGTCTACGCCGCGCAATTAGTCTGGGGTTCCAAGCCCTTTCCGGAGGAGATGGTGGAATCCGCTTTTCCTCTGGTTTCGCGTCAGATCGGAGGGTATTTTCTGTTTCACCTGCTGAATTTCACCATCCTGATAGCCAATATCGGCTCTGGCATGGCGGCCCAGCTTGCGGCAGCGCGCTTGCTCTATGGAATGGGCCGGGGCCAGGCATTGCCTCGCGGATTCTTCGGATACATTGATCCCGTCCACCGGGTTCCTCGCAATAACGTCCTGCTGATCGGAGCGATTGCTTTAGCGGGCGCCTTTGCCATGACCTACGAACGCGGGGCCGAGCTGCTGAATTTCGGCGCCTTCATTGCCTTTATGGGCGTGAACGCGGCCGCCTTTATGCGCTACTACGTTCGTGCAGAAGAGAAACGCTGGATCAACCTCTTGCCCCCCGTCCTGGGCTTTTTCATCTGCGGCTTCATCTGGTGGAACCTGAGCCCGCCGGCAAAGATCGCGGGAACGATCTGGCTGGTTGTGGGCCTTGCCTATGCCGCCTGGCGCACCCGCGGCTTCCGGAACAATGTGATGCAGTTCGAGGTCCCGGCGGAAGAATAGAATCAAAGCAGAAAATAGGATCAAAGACACAAAAGGATAGGCCGGCAGTTCTCTTAACCGCCCGGCCCGTATGGAGGTTCGGCTTCTATTGAAACGAATTAATACAGCATTTCCAAAAGTAGCGTCATAGTACTGATCCTGAATTTAATCGTTTTTTTCGCGAATTTTCACCGCTTTGTTCTTCGTAGTTTTCCTGGATTCGGGTTGTTCGCGTTAACTCGCGGCTCAATGGTTTTGATCTGCGGAAAATCTGAGGCTAACTCTGGTTGTGGCTCGGGTACGCCGTGACTCCGTGGTGGGTGTTTAGTTTTTGGTTGCGCCTCAGCTATTCCTGGCCAGCCGGGTTGATCGCCGCACCACCAGCTCAGGCAGCAGGCGGATATGCACCGGAGAAAATTCGCGTTTCTCAGCCACCGCATTCATGGCCCCCGCAATAATGTCGGCAGCGGTCTCACCCATCACTTCCAGCGGCTGGCGCACCGTCGTGAGTGGAGGAATGGAAAAAGCCGCCGGGGCCACATCGTCAAAGCCGATCAGTGAACACTGCTCCGGGACCTTGATACCGGCTTTGGTCAACGCATGCATGGCGCCCAACGCCGTGATGTCATCGAATGCCATCAGTGCTGTAAAAGGCCTCTTGCGCCGCAGCAGCTCTTCCGTAAGCTTGGCTCCGATCTCAAACCCTTGGTTCGGATCAAAGGTATTTGGCAGATCAACCACCAATTTCGGATCCAGGTTCAAACTTGAAGAGCGAGCTAAAGACTTTACTCCCTCCCACCTCAATGGAGTATCGCCCAGAACCTTCGGCCCACGGATGAAGGCGATCCTCCGGTGGCCCAGACTGTAGAGATGCTCCATCGCAATTCGCCCTCCGGCCTCGTTGTCCACTACCACAGATCCTACCGAGTCCGTCTTCAATTCCCTGCCAATCACCACGGTTGGCACTCGCTGGCGCTCCAATTCCGCCAGGAGATTGATATCCACTACCAGCCAGTTGGCAATCACGATCAAGCCTTCAATGCGCCGCCCCAGCAGCAATTCCAGATAGCGCTCGAAACGAGCGCGATCGTTGTGGGCGTCCGTGAGGATGGAAAGGTGCGAGAGCTGGTACAGGGCTCGCTCAATGCCTCGCAGGATGGGCGTGCAATAAGGATCTTTGATATCAAAGACCATGAGACCGACGGTGCTATTGCGCTGGCTGCGCAGCGCCCGGGCAAGCTGGTTGGGGCTGTAGCCCAGTTTTTGCGCTACTCCCTGGATGCGCTTCTTGGTCGCATCCGCTATGTACTGCGCCAGAGGAGCGTTATTCAATACCAGCGACACGGCGCTCACGGAAAAACCACTCTCCCGCGCCACATCGCGGATGGTCACCCGCGAACCTTGTTGGCGATGTTTCAATGATGTACCTGCCTATTCAGCACTGTAGCTGCCAGCAGGAATTACCGCAAGCCGAAAGGGCCCAGGCACTCCGCGGATCTGCTCCACTGCCCCTCCTGAGGCCGCAGGCCGAGCCCCGAGCTCATATTGCTCGCACCTGGAAGCTCCGCTGCGGTCTCCGACTTTGGAGTGGCCTAAAAATGGGTTGATCGTCCCACCACGATTTTCGGTGTTGACTTTGAATTTGGCCTTTGCTTCTGATTTTTCCTGCTTACTAACTACTAATTACTAACTACTTCTTGTAAGCTAGGCTCTTGAGCCTTATTAATACGTTTGAATAATTGAAAATGTGGACACCCAAATTAAAACGGTTTACCATTCGCGGGTAAACCCTGGAGCATTGGGAGCCTGGGACCGAAATGAACTCATTTGCGATTGGTGTTGATCTCGGGGGAACCAACCTGCGAATTGCAGCCGTGGATACCGCCGGGAGGGTGTTGGAGAAGATTTCTACTGATGCCGAAGTGGCTCGTGGGCGAGACTATGTTTTGGACGAAATGTGTAACAACGTCCGCGATTTGGCGGCAAAGCTGGGTGGCGTCGGACATCTGGCAGGAATTGGAATTGGCGTGCCTGGCATTATCGACAAGCAGACAGGACTGGTACACGAATCTCCCAATCTTCCCGGCTGGCGCGATTATCCTGTGCGGGATGAGATAGAACGCCGCTTGCGTACCAATGTCATTCTGGAAAACGATGCCAATGTCGCGGCCCTGGGAGAAAAATGGCTGGGAACTGCCAGCCAGGTTGATGACATGTGCATGCTCACCCTAGGGACAGGAGTTGGCGGCGGCCTGGTCTTGCAGGGAAAAATATGGCACGGCATGACCGGCATGGCGGGGGAACTTGGCCACACCACGGTGGATCCCGATGGCGTCAAGTGCGGCTGCGGGAACCAGGGATGCCTGGAGCAGTACGCCTCCGCTACTGCGGTAAAACGCATGGCTCTGGAAGCAATTGCCCAGGGCGAAGCTCCGGAGTTGGCAACAGCCATGAATCGCGATCCTGAGTTCAGTGCCAAAGCCATTCATCAAATGGCCGTTCAGGGCGACGAACCGGCGCGCCGGATTTTCCGCACCGTTGGCCAGTCACTTGGCCTTGCTCTGGCTAACGCAATCAACATCTTCAACCTGCCCATGTACGTAATCGGTGGAGGCGTCGCCAATGCCTGGGATGCGTTTGCCCCTGCCATGCTGGATGAGATACGGAAACGCTCTTTTGTCTATACCGCCACCGCCCCGTCCCTGGAGACGATACGCATCGAAAAAATCAGCAATGATGGCGCACACTCTCGGCAGGGCACCGTGATTACTCGCGCTTCACTGGGCAGCGATGCCGGATTGTTCGGAGCCGCACGGCTGCCTATGATTACCACCCCTGCCCGCCTTTCTGAGCCTGAGCCAAATCATGCGTGGACCGGGGTTACCGGGGAGAAATAGGTTGCAACTCCTCGATTGCAGGCAGAGATTGGGGCACGGTCAGCGTTCGCTCCGGAATTTTTGATCCGTTCTGAAATCCGCGCACTAACATCTCCACCGCAGTTCCCGCATTCGCAGGGACAATGACTGTCGCCGCCAGCAATCCCCGTTTCACCCACGCTTGTCCTTCATTGGCCAGGCCATCAACGCCGGTAAATTGCAGATTGGACCATTTCGGCTGTGCTCCGCTGAATTGCTTCTCTACGGCTTTTCTCGCCCCCATGGCCATGGAGTCATCCTGGGCCCCTATCAGGTCAAGACGGCTCTCGCGGGCCGTCGCTAACCGCAACCACGAAGTGACAGCTTGCGCGGCGCTCTCTTCCGTCCATTGCCCTCGGATCATCCTGACCTGAACGCCTGCAGGCTTGGTCTCCTCCATGCCGCTGGTGCGTTGTTTGGCGGCCAGACTCGTGGCCGGCCCCTGGATGTAAAGCAACGATCCTCCCTGAGGCAGCAGCGCAGCAAATTGCCGGCCCTGAATACGCCCAATTTCCAGGTGATCAGACGTGATCGCAAACGCCGGAACCTTGGCGCTGGCCCGCAGCCCCGCCATGTAGTCAACATCGCAATTCAGCACCACCCAGCCGATTCCGGCAGCAATGGCCGCCTCTGCCACCCTTGGCAAGCCCGTCCCGCTTACCGGCTCCACAAATGTCCGCGATCATGTAAAACTGACCCCCTTACGATC
>DATDGH010000878.1:0-7543 GCA_036522215.1 Candidatus Angelobacter sp.
TACGCGTTCCAGGCGCTCTATGGCTTTGGAGCGCATGCCGTATTGCAGATAGATCTCCGCCTGCAGAATAAAATCTTCCAGCACCGTGGGTTCGGATTCCTGGACCCCGCCTTCGTTGGCCGGGGTTGCGACTACGCTGGACGCGGTCTGGAAGCGATTGGCAATGGTGTTGAGCTGCACCGGATCAATCTTGCCGCGCAGCATCTCCAGGCGCGTGCCGTGGCCGGGCTCGTAAGGGTCCACTTCCGCCGCGCGATCCAGCGCCTCTCCTGCTTTGGTATATTTTCCCTCGGCAAAGTAAAGCTGGAAAACCTTGATCAGGGTGCGACAATATTCGTGCTCACGGTTGGCGGAGTTATAGAGTTGTACCAGATATTCCAGGAACTCCACTGAAGGCAGGCGGCTATCTGCCATTTCATGCATCAAGGAGATAAATTCACGCCGGCGATTGGCCTTACTCTCGCTCTGCTCCAGCTTTTTGGCCAGCTCCATCGCGCCGAGCGTGTCGCCCACATCGACGTAAGAACCGATGAGGGAGACAATCTCGTGCACCTGCTGCGGATCAATTTCATACAGCTGCCAGGCATAGGGTTCCGCATCTGCCGGACGTCCCGCCGCCATCAGCGCTCGAGCATAAAGCTCACGCAGCTCGCTGGTGGTTTCCAGTTTGGCGATTGCGTTCTCCAGAACCGCAATGCACTCGGGAACAGATGCGTGGGCAAATAGCCCGCGCGCATGAAACAGGACTGCCTGGTGGTTCTCAGGATCGAGACTGTAGGCCTTTTGAAACCATTCATAGCCTGAGCCGGGCAAAGCCTGTTCTTTCAGGGTACCCAGCTCGACAAAATTCGAGGCCGCGGTTTGCACTTGTCCCAGGCTGGCTGCTTTTTCTCCAGCACGTTGAAGATTTTCAACCGTGGGAGCCAGCTCAACCAACCGCCGGGCTGCGGCCAGGGCCTGTTTCTCCTGCCGTTGCAATTCAAAGCCATGCATGGCCGCGGTATAGGCATCCAGCGCTTCCTGTTTGTCCTTTTTGGCGATGAGTTGCGCGTATTGCAATGTCTGGAATGGGGAGGGAGTGGCAATCCTGGCCAGCTTCTTGTAGGTAATCGCGCCGCGAGGGTCGCCTGAGGACACCTGTTGATCCAGAACGGTGCTGAGTAAGGTGGCAGCCTCAGAGTTACGGCCGCATTTGAGGCAAAGATCTGCCGCCGCCTGCCGTACCTGGTCGTTCCTGGGATCTTCTTCCAGCGCAGAGAGATACTCTTCCAACGCGGCTTCAGGCCTGCCTTTTTGCAGATGCCTCTCTGCCTTGTCCAGTCGCTTGGAGATGTCCGGCATTAAACAGTCCCTTGAGGGTCAGCTGGTGGGGTTCGGCCCACTTGATGCAAGAAGGTAAGCGTATTTTAACTGGATTGCCAAAATTGGGGAAATGATATGAACAGTAACAAGTCGCTGTACCTTTAGTTCAGGTAGCGGAGGGGTTGAAAGCGCTTCGCTCCAAAAGCGGGAGCTACTCGCAATTTTTAATTTGTGACTTTTGATTTGCGATTGAAAGGCACCTGCGAAACCCGCGACGCTCCGCGCCTCCACTACAGCACGCCAAAGGTGTACGAGGCCGGAACGACCGAAACATCGCGGCTAGAGCGCAGTCGCCGGCTCTGATTTGCCTTTGACAAACCACGCCAGGAGAAAGTACAGCACCACGCCTGCAGCGATGAAGATGGCGCCCAGAGTCAAGGTGCTGATATTCCCCAGGCGCTCTTCGCGGTTCTTCACAAACGCGGCTACGAGCATGATGGTGGGACCAACGCCGGCCAGAATCGCGCCGATAAGGCCGCCGGGAACCCGGAATGGCCGATGGAGTAGAGGCTCGCGAATCCGCAGCACCACCAGCGCGACAAACTCCAGCACCAGGCTGGAGCCGTAAAGCAGAATGTCCAGCAATAAGAGCCGATCCAGCTTTGTGCCCAGAGCAAAAACTACGGTGGTCCAGGCCAATCCGCAAATCAGGACAGAAACCCATGGGGCGCCGCTTTTCGACTTGTGCGCGAACATTCGCGGCAGGTCGCCATCTTCGGCCATGGCGGCCGGAAGACGCGAATAAGACAGGGTGAGGGAATTGACAATGCCAAACGTGCTGATCATGGATCCGACAACCAGCGCGAATCCCAGCCAGGGACCGCCCAGGAGCGAGGCGATCTGAGACCAGCTTCCCTGCGACCAGAAGCCGGATTGAATGTGCGTTGTCCAGACGATGCCGACCGGGATCACATACGAAAGAACGATAGCCGCCAGCGCGAGCATCATCACCTTTGGGTAGGTTTTTTGCGGATTTTCAACTTCGCCGGCGATAGTGGAGGCATTGTCCCACCCCATGTAGTTCCACATGGCAACAATTACCGCAGTAAGCCAGTTACCGTGGGCGTCGGTTGAAGCCGTAGCATCGTGAAAAGAACCGTGGCGAAAGACGGCAAAAGCGATGATGGCAACGAATGGAGCCAACAACAACGCGCCCAGCAAAACAGAGCCGTTTCCAACCGCGCGTGAGCCGAACAGGTTCCAAAGCACACAAGTCAGGATCACTCCTGAAGCAATGAGAATCCCGTTATGTCCCTGATTCGCAGGCGGCCAGATCTGGGCCAGGGAAAGGACAAACAGGGCCGGGTAGGAGGCCATGTCAAACAAGCTGGCGGCTAGTGAGAGCCAGGCTTCCTGAAATCCCCAGAAGCGGCCCATGGCCCGGCGCACCCAGATATAGAAGCCGCCCTCGGCCGGGATAGCGGCGGAAAGTTCGCCGACCATCAACGACGTGGGCAGGCTCCAGACGAGAGGCGTAGCCAGGAAGATGATCATCGCCAGCTTATAGCCTGAGTCCTGGACGATTTCTTCAATTCCGGAAGGACCTCCGGAGACCATGAAGTAGGTAGCCGCTACCAGCGGCAGCACGGTGAGCTTGCGGGCCGGATTCGATTGATTTTTCACTATCGGAGAATTGCGAATATAGCAAGAAGAGTGGGCCTTAGCTATTGGCTTTTGGTTTGCGGCTTTCTTCCAATCGCAAATTCAGGCAGAATTAAGTAACCATGTCTGACGATCTGCTTCGCTACCGCGACGAATTTCCTATCCTCCAACGCACGACTTACATGATCAGCAACTCGCTCGGGGCCATGCCTCGTGGCGTCTACGATTCCACGCGCGAGTTTTGTGACATCTGGGCGACGCGCGGCGTGTGTGCGTGGGAAGAAAAATGGTGGGAGATGGCGCGGGAAACAGGCGACGAGATTGGCGCCATTATGAACGCGCCTGCAGGCTCTGTGAGCCTGCAGCTCAACGTGACCGGTTGCGAGGCGGTGGTGGCAAGCTGCTTTGACTTCAAAGGCCCGCGCAACAAGATTGTCTACAGCGACATGAATTTTCCTTCGATCATGTATTTCTGGGAGGCCCAGCAATCACGGGGCGCACGCGTGCATATGGTCAGAACGGATGACGGAATTCATGTCCCGACCGAACGCATGCTCGACGCCATTGATGAGCAGACGCTGCTGGTGCCGATGTCGCATGTGGTTTTTCGCAGTGCCTACATCCAGGATGCCAAGGCAATCATTGAAAAGGCGCATCGCGTAGGCGCCCTCGTGGTGCTGGATTGCTTCCAATCCCTGGGCACAGTTCCTGTGGATATTCAGGCGTTGAATGCAGACTTCGCCGTCGGCGGGGTGCTCAAGTGGCTGTGCGGCGGCGCCGGCACCTCATATCTTTATGTTCGTCCCGATCTGGGGAAGAAGCTGGAGCCTAAGCTGACGGGATGGTTTGCGCACGAGCATCCTTTTAACTTTGAGATCGGCGCGAACAAGTATGCGGATCCGCCCTATCGTTTCATGCAGGGGACCTCCAACGTTCCCGGGTTTTACACAGCTTTGCCCGGGCTCAGGATCATCCGTGAGGTTGGCGTACAGCGCATTCGTGAGAAATCCAAAAGGATGACGGCGCGATTGATCGAGCTGGCCGATCAACGTGGTTGGAAGGTGAATGCGCCGCGCGATCCTGAAGTTCGCGGCGGCACCGTGGCCATAGACATGCCCAACTCGCAAGAGGTGTGCCAGGAATTGTTGAAACGCGATGTGCTGGTGGATTATCGGCCGCAAGCGGGTGTGCGCTTCTCGCCGCACTTCTACAACACCATGGAAGAGATTGACCGCGCCATCCAAACCGTGGATGAAATCCTGGCGGGAATGGCGGTGGCGACAAAGTAAGGGCCTGGGGGCGTCAGGGTATAAACCAGGGGTATAAAAAAGGTTATTGACATTTCGCCTTTTATTCGCTCAAAATGGGCGGGATGGCAATTACCAAGCGTCAACGCGAAGTTTACGACTTTATCCATGACTTTGTGCAGCAACATGGATACTCGCCTTCATTCGAAGAGATCGGCTCCGGTCTGGGCCTGAGTTCGCTGGCTACCGTGCACAAGCACGTCTCCAATCTGGAACGCAAAGGCCTGCTCAAGCGCGATTACAACCGCAGCCGCTCGATTGATGTCTTGCCGGCGCGCGGATTGCTGCGCAAGCAACCCCGGCCCGTGCCGCCTGAGTTCGCTCTGCCGTTGCTGGGCCGCATCGCTGCCGGCCAGCCGATTGAAGCGGTGCAGCAGGGTGAAACCATTTCCCTGGGCGACATCACTCGCTCCAAAGATGTGTTTGTGCTCCAGGTAAAGGGCCAGAGCATGAAGGATGAGCACATCGTGGACGGCGATTACGTTTTGGTGGAGAAAGCTAACACGGCGCGCGATGGAGAAATCGTGGTCGCCCTGGTGGACGGCACGGATGCCACGCTGAAGCGTCTGTACCGTGAGGGCTTAAAAATTCGCCTTCAGCCTTCCAACAGCGAAATGGATCCCATCATCGTTCCGGCAAAATCCGTGCAAGTACAGGGAAGAGTGATAGGCGTGTTGCGGAAATACTGAACCGACGATCCGCCGCGACTGGGTTACCGCTCGACCACTACGTTCGAAAAAGCCGCGGCCAAAGCATCGCCCCAACCTTCGCGGACATTGAGAGCAATAGCATAAGGCAGAAAACGATTCGTCGCTTCGGCTTTTTCTGATGGTCTGTTCATGCGCTGCAACCGGTCCTGCTCCACGCGGACAAGAAATTCCCGGAATCCGGCAAGCTGCTGCAAGAGGCGACGGCCTTCCACTGTGGGGGCACGCATGAGCATGAAGAAAATACTGTTCAAAGCCACGGAACACAACAAAGCCAGCACAAATCCATGGGCAGTCGGGAGGGCGAAGGTGTAGATCATAAAACCAGGCAAACCAAAGAAGATTATCGGCACCAGGATTCGCTGGATCCACTGTCCCGCGGTCGGATGCGCCGGCCGTGAGGCCCAGACGCCAGAGATCACCAGCCCGGAGATCGAAGTAAAGAAAAATAACCAGAAGGTCAGGAACAGCGGAGCTCCCTGCGGCGTTTGCAGACGCAACGCCGTCGCCATTGCCCACACGAAAGTGGCTCCCATTCCTCCTAACATAAACCCGGAATTCCAGCGGAAGTAGATGCCATGCAATTGTCCGCTCATAGCTGTCTGTATGGCGTTAATGACGGTTTTGATTTGCTCGCCCGCATGCGGATCAAGAACCGCTTCGCTGGTTGAAGAAGATTGCGGAAACGGAGTCGATTCGGATTGCGTAGAGGACTCAACAGGTGCTGTGCTGTTTTTCCCCGGAGGAATTGAAAAGTAGGGCTGAGCCTTCAGATCTGCCCCAAACAGAGCTTTTATAACTGCGGCTTCTTCCGGCATCACCGGTTTCTGCTGGTTCAGCAGCCTGATGCGATAGGTTTTGCCCTCAGGCTGCATTGAAACCACTTGGTTTGCAGCAAGGCTGGCAAGCACGGCAGCCAAAGTCGTGCCATCGCTCCCTCCTGTTAGCACGTAGCGTGCAACCGCAGGGGAGACTCCCGGCGGCGGTTGGTATTGCGGCGTTACATTCTCGATTTTTGGATCTCTGCCCACCAGCAGCCAGCAGATGAGGTAGTAAGCCAACAGCGCTGCGGGAAAAATGATCAGGTAGAGATTGGGAGGCTGCGGCATCTGCATGGGTCTCAAATGATGGATTTGTGAAAGTTATATGCCCTTAAGCTCTGGTATGCCAAGTGTTGCCGATTTGGTGTAGATTCTATGCAGTTTTTTCGCTCAGAATTCAAAATGCCTGGGAAGATTGCTGAATGGAATCAGTAACCTCAAGTCACGGCCTGGTAGAAAGGGTCCAGCAAGGCGATCACGAGGCATTTTCCCGTCTCTTCGAGAAATACCGGACAAGGCTGGCGGTGTTCATCCACTATCAATTGGGAAACAAGGCTCGCCGCGACGCCGACGTGGATGACGTTCTTCAGGAAACGCTGCTGCGGGCCTTTCGCGACATCCGTCAGTTTGAATATCAGGCGCCCGGAAGTTTCTGGAAATGGCTTGCCCAAATTGCCGCACATGTAATTACAGACTTAGCGCGCGCCCAAAATCGACAAAAGCGCGGGGGTGAGCATGTGCCGTTTCGTTCCGAAAGCAACCCCGGCGGCCCAGAGCCTGCTGATTCCGGCACCCCCAGCCGCATTTTTGCTGAGAACCAGTCTTTAGGCCGGTTCATTGAGAAGATGAATCTTCTGTCGGACGGCTATCGCCGCGTGATTCTCATGGCCAAGGTGGACGGCCTGACGACCGGAGAAATTGCCCAGGTGCTGGGAAAAACGAACCAGGCGACGGCACTCCTCTTGCATCGGGCGATCAAACGATTTCGCGCCATCTACCAGGACGAAACCGAGTGACCACGTCTGCAAAACCTGATTATCCTGATGTTCCTGATACACCGCGCGAACAGGCAGTGGCGGAGGCATTGTCCGCTTTTCTGGACCGTCAAGCGCAAGGTGAAGAACTGGACATCGAGGTCTTCTGCCGGGAAAACGCTGGTCTGCTCCCGGAGCTGCGCTCGGAACTGGAGACGCTGGCCGGCATCACTGCTGTTTTGGAGCCAGGGTCGCCTGCTGCGCCGGTCAGCTCAACTGTCGAATCGAACCTTCCTGAAAGGCTTTCCGGGCACAAGATACTCAGCGAAATAGGTTCCGGAGGGATGGGCTGCGTGCTTCTGGCCCAGGATGAGAGGCTCAACCGCAAAGTCGCCATCAAGGTGCTGGCCCCACGTTATTGGCCTGATGCCCTGCTTGCCAGTCGCTTCATGCAGGAAGCGCGCGCCATGGCGCAGCTCAGCCATCCGCACATTGCCAACATTTTCAATCTGGGAGCATCAGGCGAGCCACCGCATTTCGTTATGGAGTACATCCAGGGCGTGCCGCTCACGGAGGCTGCGCATGCTCTGCACCTGCCGCAGAGAATGGAATTGTTTTCCAAAGTCGCGCTCGCGGTTGATTTCCTGCACCGGCACGGGATCATCCACCGCGATCTCAAGCCAGCGAACATCCTGGTGGGGACGGACCTGCAACCGAAGGTGCTCGACTTTGGCCTGGCCCTGCGCATGGAAGCCTCAGAGCACCTGACC
>DATDGH010000879.1:0-8412 GCA_036522215.1 Candidatus Angelobacter sp.
ATCCGAAGGACCTTCCATGAGCTTGATCAGGCGCTCAACAAAAGATGAGCCGCTGGTATCGGCGTCCGGCTTGGGCAAGGGAGGCCGGGCAGAGAGCGCGCACAGAATTTCCGTGGCCCGTGATAAGAGCTTGCTGGGCGAAACCGCATCTCGCATGCCCCGGGAGCTCGCAGTTTCCGTGTAAAGCCAGACAACGTGTTGAAGATCGTCAACCGCCGCGTCTAACTCCGCGATCACTTGAGTGCTTTGAGCTTCAAAGAAGTTGTTGGCGCTGAGCGACGTTTCCAGGGGGCCAATTCTGTTGGAATATCCCTGCCGGATTTTTTCTAAATCGCCCGTAAGCTGTTTAATTCGTTTCAGTACATCCTCTACAACTAGGATCTCCGCCATAACGAGCCGGCTCCTTATACCTGGACACAACTTGTTTAATGCCTGGACAATATTAAAGTTTTTTAAGTTTCGTCCAGAGGCACGGAGATCAGCAAGGGTACTAAGATAACGTGTAGATAAATGTACTGTCAGGCGGCCTTCAGATTGAGATTATTAAGAGATCGTTTGAACTATTAGTCTTTTTTTAAGCTTAAATCGAACTTCACTTATACGCGCGGGCGGGCCAGCACCAGGGTGATGTCATCCGGCTGTTCGGCCGAGCCTATCCAGTCCTGGACTGCGGCGATCACATTGTTGCTAATCCGGTCCAGCGGCAGGTGACGATTAGCTTGAATGGTTTCGATCAGGCGTTCTTCGCCAAACTCGCCAAATTCATTTTCGGGTTCGGTGATGCCGTCACTGTAGGCGATGAAGATGTCACCCCGGTAAAGGTGTACGGTGCTTTCGTCAAATTCGACGCTCTCAAAAAGTCCCACCACGGTGCCCCCGATTTCCAACCGGCGGACGGAGCCATCGTCGCCCAGAATCAGCGGGGGAAGGTGGCCGGCGTTGGTGTATGTGAACTGGTGGGCCTGGCCATCGTAGAACCCCAGGAACATAGTGGCGTATTTTTCCGGCTGGGTGGTCTTGTACAACTGTCGATTCAACAGCCAGAGCACCTGGGAGGGTGACTGCGGCGGAGAATTGCGGATGGCAATACCCACGGAGCCAGAGGGCTGCACCCCGGCAAGAGAAGGACGCGCGGCACTCACCGCGATCAACTGTTCCTGCTCATAGGCGCGGACTGCGGAATGAATGGTGGCCATCAGGAGGGCTGCGGAGATGCCTTTACCGCTGATGTCGCCCACGGCAATGCCGATCTGCTCCCCGCCATAGGGGAGAAAATCGTAGTAGTCGCCGCTCACTATGCGTGCAGGCCGGCAAACTCCGTAGAGATCCAGGGTCTGGGTCCCAGACAACAACTTGGGAAAGAGCTGGGCCTGCACCTCCTGAGCAATCGCCAACTCACTCTGGAGGCGTTCTTTTTCCTTCTGCTCGGCAATCAGCTTCTCCAGCGACTCCGTCATGGAGTTGAACGATACCTGGAGAGTGGCCAACTGATCGCGTTCTTTGACCTCAATACGATGACTGAAATCTCCGCGGTTGACGCGTTCCGTTGCCTTGTAGAGATTGGCCACGGAGCGCGTGACCGTCCGGGTAAGCCGGATTCCGATCAGCAGCGCAATCAAGACGATGAGTGCGAAGGTGACGGCAAGGGCGGTGAGCGCGATTCTCACGATATCGGCCCACTTGTTCTGGGAAACGGAGAGCCTGGAGTAGAGAGTGGAGAGCCGTACTGAACCGACCAGCAGGGTGTTGGACGCCTCACCGCTGTCCCAGGCTTTTGTTGGTTGGATCAGGGCGTTATAGTCAAGCGAGCGATCGCCGCGGAAGCGGGGCTCCGGAAGCGATCCGGCAGAGATGCCTCCCTTAACATTCCCATGCACCACGATTCCTTCGCCGGGTGTTACCTGCACATCAATATCGTTGTCCGAGCCAGTGCCCAGAACGTACAAAGCGACAGGGCCCAGACGCTCGGCAATTTTCCCCATGAACTGGGTGGTTACGGGAACACTGGAAATAATCGCCAACGGCTTACTACCGTCATTCACTATGTTTACGGCACGCAGGTAAACCTGTCCCTGGTCCAGCACCAGGCCGTTGAAACCATCCTTCAGCCACTTTGGCAGCGATGCTCCCGGAAGAACCAAGACACTACGGTCAGGAAAAACGGTGTCGTTGGTTTTGACCTGATGTTGTGCTCCACTCCTGGCCAGCCTGGCGCGGACAGTTTGCTGCGCTGTTTCAGTATTGGCGGCCTGCAATTGCTGCAATTGTTCCTGGATCTTAGAAACAGTAAGGAAAGAGGCGAATTCTCCGGAAAGGAAGTACCCGGCAGTGAGGGCCATCATCACAATCAGGAAGATCGGCACCCCGCCGATGAAGAGGTAAGTGACGATCAGGCGGTTACGCACGCGCCACATAAGGCGATTGCGAAACCAACGCAAGCCGAGAAAGACCAGCAGGCCGCAGATTGCCACGAAGAGGCCAGTGGTCCAGCCGACGAGAGTTGCTGCGGCCTGGTGCGCGCCGCCAAGGCGCAATCCGTACATCAAAGCGAGCAGAAACAGTTCCAGGCCAGCCAGATAAAGCGTAAACCGCGCAGTGCGGCTACGTGGCCTGAGCCTTTGGAGGGCCATGCGGAGCACGATTTTGAACGGAGTGCGCACGTGTTACCCCACGATTATAGCTAGGGAGAAAAATCGGGTCATCGCGTCACCACCACCCCGCCCCGCGCAAAAACAAAAGCGGGCGCGTCGGCGGGGGCCCCGATCCGCGGAAGAAACAGACCAACACCTCGATGGGTTAAGTGCCCGCTGATTCCAGGCAGCCCGCTCTACAAATGTTGAAGGCCCAGGATAATCCTGGAGATTCTTCTGGGGGTAGGGGTCCCTCTCTGCGTTCGGGATAAACTCAAAAACAATCAAACCAAACTAAACCGAACCAAGAAGCAAATCACCTCTCCGGCATGGGGAGAGCTGGTTCGATGGGTGGTTGGGTTGGACCGGGAACCGGATCGGCGGCCAGGTGAGCGCCGGCCAGCACCAGCATGCCGGAAATATAAGCCCAGATCATGAGCGTGACGGCGATGGTGAAGGGCCCATATACGTCGTGAAAGTTGAGTCCGGGCAGGACCAGAATGTAAACGTACTTGGCCGCCTCCCATACGATGCCCATGGCCACAGCCGCAGGAAGCACTCTGCCGGTGGGGACTTTGCCGTTGGGAAGCAGCCAATAAATGAGGAAGAAAATGCCGACAGTCGCCGCCATGGCGAAGACTTTGAGCATGACAAAGGTGATTCCCTTGAACAGAAAATTCTCTTCATGGCCTCCCATCATGAATGACAGCAAGAGCTTGTTTCCGGTGGCGATCCCGACAGAAAACAAGCCCAGAACGCCGCAAGAGAGCGCCAGCAGGAATGAGATGAGCTGATTTCCCAGGTACGAGCGGTTTTTGGGAAATCCCCAGATGCGATTGAAGGCAACTTCCAGTGGCAGAAAAACGCCGCTGGAGCTGATGAGGAGGATGATGACGGAGACGATCCGGGCGCTGTGCCGCGCATCCGCCATGACGGTCACGTTCCGCACCACGAAGTCCTGTCCGGTGGGCAGCTGGTTTTTTAAGAGATCAACGATCACCTGAAACATGGCGGGGGAATGCAGCACATTGCGCACCAGCCAGGTGAGCAGCAGGACAAAAGGGAAGAAGGAAAGAATGGCATTGGCGGCAACGGAGAAGGCGAATGTATGCACCTCAGTGTGCATAATGTAGCGCAAGGTGGGCAGCCCACGCCGGCGCAGCATTTCCCGCCACGGACCCAAAAGCGCGCCGGCGCCTTCTGATTCGGGTAGATGTACGGACTCGGCGGCTGCGCCGCCAGATGAAGAATCTTTCATGGAGGTGAACTGATGGTATCAAAAAATAAGAGTGGCCGGCGGGTTGAGGAGGGTTCATAAGTTACACGAAAGTACAGAATTTGACAACGCAAAAAGCGAGGTTTTCCTGAAAAATAAAAGCACTTTACAAATTCGCAAGTTCCTGAATATCATGCGTAACTTCCCTGAGGATTTTCTAAGGGAAGGCCGGTGCGAGCCGGTCCATTAAGGTTGATGTTTTTGTGCAGTCAAATTCGCGCCAGCAAACCGGTCGCCGGAGCCGCAGATAAGATACGCTGCGGACCGCGGCCTTTTTTGTTGCAGAAGGCGACGGCGCCAGGAAGCAGCAACCTCTTCTCTCATCCTGTTCCGGCGGGAGAGAGTTATTTTTTGAAGACGAGGCGAAAGGAGTTGTGCTTGTGAAAGAGAAGGGAACTGTCAAGTGGTTTAACGGCGCCAAGGGGTACGGCTTTATCCAGCGTACCACGGGCGAAGACGTGTTCGTCCATTTTTCCGCCATTCAGGAAAACGGCTATCGGACACTGAATGAAGGCGAAACGGTGGAATTCGAGCTTTTGAAAGGTCCCAAAGGCTATCTGGCCGCCAACGTCATGCGTGGCGGGGCAAGCTAGCTTTCTCTAATCGAATCATCCGTGCATCGGGTCATCGGGTCATCGGAAGAACTAAAGGTACTAACCTGTTCTCTTCCGGTGACCCGATTCATTCATTCCGCTCTTAGCTTGGGTGATGCCATCAGGTCGAGATGGCTGCGGGCAGCGGTGGCAATTATTTCATTGCCGCTGTTCTGCAAATAGAGGAACAGCGCCTTAGCCTCATCCAGTCTGCCTTGAAGAGTGTAGAGTTCCGCCAGGTTGAGGGCGTAAACCTCGCTCTGCGGCTTAAGCCGAAGAGCGGTTTGATAGGCGGCTGTTGCTTCCGCATTTCTGTGTTCCACCATAAAAGCGAAACCCAGTAAGCCGTAGCCATCAGCAAAGTCAGGATTGAGTTCAATGACCAGCCGGGCTTCTTTTTCGATCTGCGGCGCTAAAGCATCGTCGTATTTGGCAGCCGCCAGTTCCGCCCAAAAAAAGTGGACGCGCCAATCGTTCGGAGCGCTGGCCGCCGCTTTTTGGAGGTGCGGCAGGGCTGCATCAGAATCGTGCTGATAGTAATAGATGTAGCCCAAGTCGCGGTGCGCGGCCGCATTGTTCGGATCCTGTTGAAGGATTTCCTGAAATTCCTTGATAGCCTGCTGCACATACCCGCTCTGGTGGGCGTGGATGCCGGCTAAAGCGGTCATGGCGTTCAACGAGGTGACGGGAGCCACCGAAAATGATACTTGCTCCAATCCTTCCCTCAGTGGAACGCGGAGCGCCTCCAGGCCCGACCGGGAATATTTCTGCAGGATGCGGTCAAACTGATCTGGCGTCATGTCAAAAGCCTGCTTGAAAGCCTCAGCAAGCGGTACATGCTGCCGAACGAGCTGAAAGTATCTTTGTGCCTGCTCCATCTGGTTGTGGTCCCACAAGTAATGCACTACCAGCCATGACTCGGCATAAAACATGGAGCGAGGATCACTATCATCGTTGTAAACCGGAGAATTGTGATCGACGGCGAACAGGGTGGCAATCGGCATTAAGGCCTCATGCCGCAGGATTGCCACCGCAGACTCGGGCGCCTGCCCGATGGTGGCGTGCTTGCTGTCAATCACAATGGTGGAGTAGAACTCGGCAAAGCCCTCAGTAAACCAAGGCGGCAAGTCCGGCAGGTTCGCCGCCAACAACAAGTGGGCGTATTCATGAAACGCAGTTTCCCACCGGTTTGGAGCATCAACCTCCAAAACAATGTAATCACGGTCCTGAGAGTGCAGGTAGAACCCAACCGTTCTAACCGGCTTGCCTTGATACAGCGGAGCGTATTCGCTGATTTGTTTGGAACTCTTGAGGGCGATGATCTCAAGCGGAACCAGTTGCCTGACCTGCCTGGAGAAGAGCTGCGCGAATACAGACCGCATCTGCTCAAACTGACGGCCCAGATCGCGGCCTGCCTTCTCTCCCCCGTCAGAAAGCACGGTGAAATGAGGGGACTGCACTTCAATCCACTGTTCTTCCGCCCAGGTCGTGGGTGGCGCCAAAGCCAGAAGAACGATCGCAGTGAGCGACGCGGGGAAACGGAGCTTCATAAAAATGCGGCTCTATCGAATTGTAAACTGCCTGGGCACTTAAGACTTCCTAACCCTTTAACGGTTAGCTGCTATCAATTATTACGTAGCACCGGGAACTAAGTTTCAGTTTTTAGACCTATTTTTCGAGCTGGCCTTGACCTGTTCATAGACTTAGACACCGCCGTCCGGTTCTCAGGTCCAAGATCCAAACACACGACCGGCAGAGGTAGCGGGGGGGGTTTTGGTAGCGCTACCTGAACGCCAGGCAAAGCTGAGCCAAGAATTCAAATTGCCCACAAAATAGTGCAGTTCCTCTTCCATCCTGGATGAAATCTCATACCGCTCGCTGGGTAGCGCGGCTTTGGACGGGTATGGGCAAGTAGATTTCATGTTCGTTCCTGGTCTTGGGACCGTGATTTTGTTGCAGCAGGGAAACGTCAAATGCGGCGGGCAGACTTCTTCTGTATCATCACGCGAGCTCTCGATCCGGCTCACTCCTGGATGTGGCGCGTGCGGATGCGCCAGGCTGTCAATTAATAAGTATGGCACAGTTAAAAAATGTTGTCAACCTATATTTTTGGTAGGTAGTATATGTCGTGTTTCAGGCCCTGCGGCCTGGAAAAGCCACGAACCAAGCGCGCGCCTTTTCGGCGCGGAGACGGTCCTCCACCCCGCCACACGAAGCGTGCGTCGGGGACCCCGGTGCTGAGCACCGTCTGTACGGATTAGATTTTGGATGTTTTTCGACCCTGAACGGCTTTGGGCTGCGGTGGGGATGAACAAAATCATGCGAAGAAACGAGGAATCACCGCGATCGGAAGAACTCTGGGCGCCGGTGGTGTTGGAGCGGGAGACGGGGATCGAACCCGCGACATCCAGCTTGGGAAGCTGGCGTTCTACCACTGAACTACTCCCGCTTTCGCCCTGATTATATCGCACCGCCACCGAAGCCTCATCGACTGGCCCGCTCCTTCAGTTTTTGGGGGCGCGGCGATGCGGAGGGCATCAAATCTTAGAGCTTTCTCATCAATTCCTAAGCATTAAAAAATTTATTTTACGCCGCTGATTCAGGTACTCACGTAATCTGAATTTTGCTAATCTTCATTTCGAAATAACCAATTCCAGTGAAGAATAAGTGAGGAAAAGTGGCGTTCGATTCGTCTTGTTTTAGTGGTGTCACTTTTACGCGGTTCCGCAAGTCTAAGGTTCGAGCCCGGAGCGCCGATATTAGAGTGTTCCGTTCCAGGCAGAACGTATCCTGGACCTGGGAATGCGGACCGGGGGATCTTATTTTGCAAATGAGCAATCATGAACCGAGGTTTGAGGGGTTGAAAGGCAGCGGCTTCGATCCAGCGGCTTTGTTCCGGCGCCTGGATGGGGACATTGAGTTGCTGCGTGATCTCTTACGGATTTTCTCCGAGGAGTCTCCTCTGCTGTTACAGAACATCAACCAGGCCATCCAGCACAGCTCTTTTGAAGACGTGCGCAAGCTGAGCCACAAACTAAAGGGGTCCGCACTGCAGTTTTCCGGCAGCCGGGTAGCTGACCTTGCGGCTTCTCTGGAGGAAATGGGCGCCCACCAATCCCTGGAAGGAGCGGCTCGTGTCTATTCAGACCTGGAGCAGGAGGTTGCGAATCTGGAGCGCTCACTGCAATCTGTGGCCCAGGGAGAAGGGTGGGCCAGCTAACTTCCTCAGGCAGCCTCAACTTTTGTCCGCTTAAAAAATGACAACCCTGGCTCTGGAAACCCGGCAGGAAACCCTCAGCATCTTGCTGATTGAAGATAACCTCGTCGACGCCAAGCTGGTCTCGCGACAATTAGGGAAGGCATCGGAGTCGCTGAATTGCCGGCATGTCAGCCGCCTGGGCGACGCACTGCAAATCCTGAAAGCGGTGCAGTTTGACGTGATCTTGCTGGACCTGAATCTCGAGGACAGCTCGGGATATGAGACCTTTTCGCGGATCCTTCCCCCGGCCGCCAGCGCCGCCATCCTGGTGCTGAGCGGATCGGATGATGAAGAGCTGGCGATTCGCACAGTGCGTGAGGGCGCTCAGGACTATCTGGTCAAGGGGTTTTTTGACGGCAGACTGCTGGTGCGTTCCATTCGTTATGCATTTGAACGAAAACAGTCAGAAGAAGCATTGCGCCACAGCGAAGCCACCGCGCGCGCTATTTTTGAAAACTCACTGGACGCAATTCTGATGATCGATAGCGAGGCAGCCCTGCTGGAAGCCAATCCGGCAGCGGCAGAACTGCTGGGGCTTTCCCGCGACATACTGGTTCAGACCCGGCTTCTTGATTTTGGTGACGAGGAACTGGAAAACGAGTGGAATCGTTTCCAGAACAGCAGACGCGCCAGCGGACGTTTCTCGATCCGGCG